>JAYVXL010000288.1:0-6841 GCA_043785185.1 Myxococcales bacterium | reverse complement strand
TGCGCGAGTCGCGCGCGCGCCTCCTCGGGCGTGCGCTCGGGGAGCTGGAACGCGACCAGCCCCACGTCGCTCCACGCCACGCCGCACGTGCCGAGCGCGCTGTCGAAGAGGTGGAACTGGCCCATCGCTAGGCGCCTCCCGGTCCGAGCAGGCGGCCGCGCGCGCGGGCGCCGCCGTCGCGGCCGCCGACGCCGCGGTGGAGGACGATGCCGCGCCCCGCCTGGCGGCCGTGGGAAAACGCCTCGTTCCGCGCGGCGCCGGCGTGGCGCACGTGGCGGACGTGCGGGTGACGCGCGCGGAGGAACCCCGCGAGGTCCGCGTCGCGGACCCACACGAGCCCCTCGGCCTTGTGCTGCGCGGCGCTCCGCCCGAGCTTCTCGGCGAAGCCGGTCATGACGCCGGCGAGGAACGTCCGACGATCGCGGTTGCCCGCGATGCCGTGGCTCGCCTTGTGCTCGGCCCAGAGCCGGTCGGCCGTCGCGCGCATGAAGTCGTGGACATACTCGGCGATCTCCAGGTTCGACGCCGTGCCGCACGCCTCGAGCACGCTGCCGCGCTTTCCGTCGAGCGGGCGGTAGACGGGGACCCAGATGACGTCGACGAAGAAATGCTTGCCGAGGACCATGGCGAGGATGCGCTGGGCCTCCGTCACCCGACCCGTCGGCGACCCGAGGTGGCGCCAGCCGTAATGGGGGCGCGCGGCGTCGCGTCGCGCTTCGAGGTTGTGCTTGAGCATGAGGCGCTGCGCCGCGGCCGCCGCGGCCTCGGCCTCGTGCCGGTTCGGGCTCTCGGCGAGCGCGAGCAGGCGGGCGATGCGCGTCGCGATGCGATCTACGCCCGCGTCGCTGGCGCCGGACGACCCCGGCGCCGCCGCCGGCATACCGGACGCCGCCGCGTCGATCCCCAGACGCGCGCAGGCCGCGCGGAAGCCCGGACCGTGCGGCGATTCCGCGGTCTCGCCGAGCGTCTCGTTCACGTACTGGTGCGCCATCTCGTGCTTCATCACCTCGATGACCACGCCCCACGGCTGCTCGGTCACGAGCGCGCGGGAAATCTCGAGGGTGCGCGTCGCCCGGTGCCACCGCCCGAGGTGGCCGCGCACCTCGGCCAGGAGGATCTGCGGCGCGGTGAGGCCTTCCTTGAAGTACAGCCGGTTCAAGTGCGCCCACTCGAGGGCGAGCTCGCGGACGAGGAGCGTCTCGAGCCGGGCGGTGAGGTGGCGATCGACCATGCGCGGCCTACTTGGCCCCGCCGAGCAACGCGCGCTCGAGGTCGAGGTAGAACGCGACGAGGTCGGCCTCGCGGTGCCCTTGGCGGAAAAACCGGTAGACGCGCCCGATCGGCCAGACGCGCAGACTCGGCGTGAGCACCATCGCCCAGCGCCCCGGCTCGTCGCCCGACACGTCCACCCATTCGGCGCCGAGGATGCGCGCGAGGATCTCCGAGAGGAGCGCGCCGTGACGCGTGAGCTCGCGCTCGAGCTTCGCGTCGGTCACTTGGAGCGCCTTGGCGTCCGCGCCGTCGGCGAAGCGCCTTCGAAGGTGCCGCTGCATCGCCTCGATCGCGAGCGCGTTGGTCTTCAGCGTGGTGCCGTACCAGAGCCGGTAGTCGCGGCCGAGCGTGCGCGCCTGCCGTGTCATCGCGATGCGCATCTGGCCGGGCGTCGCGGGGGCCCTTCCCTCGTCGAGCTGCTCCTCCGCGAGGCCCTCAGGCAGCGGCAGCGACTCGACGATCTCCGAGCGGCCGAGGCGGCCGGGCGTTGACGCGCCGCCCGCCGCGCGGACGAAGAGTCCAGCTGCGACCTCTGCGTCTCGCGATGCGGGGGGCACCGGCGTCACGACCACAGCCGGGATCGAGCCCGCGGAGGACGGCGACGCCGGCGCGGCGGGCGGCAACGGCGCGCGGGTCGCGGTGACGTTCGGCGGCTCGTTGGCGAAGGGCGGCAGCGACGAGCCCGCGGGGGCCGCGCGGTCGGGTTGCGACTCGAGCATGACGATCGGCGTCGGCTCGATGGTGGCGACGGGAGGCGGCAGGATGGATTCGTTGGTCGGCGAGGTCGACTTCAGGATCTCCAGCGCGACGAGGCGCACGCCCTCCCGCGTGTCCAGGTTGGCGACGAGCTCCTTGGCGAGGTGGCGCGCGTGCCCGATCTCGCCCGCTGCGAGCCACGCGCGCGCCGCGAGGTTCGCCAGCTCCGGCACCGACTGCTTGCGCTCCGCCATGGCGGAGAGAAACTGCGCGACGTCGCGCAAGTGAGCGTCGCCCCGGAGCAGATCGGTGTGCCTCCGCAGCTCATCGAAGAGCGACGGGTCGTCGCCTTTGGGCGGCGAGGCCGTCCTCGGTACCTTGGTACGCGGCTGCGGCGTGAGGCGCAGCGCGGCGGTCCCCGTCTCCAGCGAGTCGGCGCTGGGGGGGATGGCGCCGCGCGCCCGCGCGATCTTCGCCTCGAGCGACTGCAGCCGGACGCGCCCCGCCGGCGCCGCCGTCGCGCGGTCGCGCAGGCTGGCGGCGAGCGAGTCGCGCAGGCGCTCCTCGTCGTCCGCAGCGAGCAGGGGGGGCCTCGCCGGCGCGACCCGCATCGATCGAAGCACCCAGGGCAGGCGCCGCGCCGCCTCGAAGCGGACCTTCGCCCACGTCCGCGTGCCCGCCTTGCGCGACGCGGTCGCCTCGGCGGTGAGCATGCGCACGGGCACGTCCTCGGGCACTTCCTCGACGACGAGCAAGAGGTGCAGCGCCTGAAGCACGAGTCCCGCGCTTGACAGCGGGCAGGCCTGCGCGAGCGCGCGCAGGTCGAGCCACGTGCCCTCGTAGGTGTGCGCGCCCGGCTCGAACCTGCCGCCCTCGAAGGCCTCGAGCGCGCCGAGGTGCTCGAGCGCGTCCGCCACGAACGACGCGCGCGCGAGCGTGCGCAGGTGGGCCGCGCGGAACGCCGCGAAGGTCTCGCCCGCCAGGACTCCGGTGATCCCGAGCGCCCGCATGCGCGCGCGCGCGAGGCCGGCGGTGGTGAGGTAGCCCTGCTCACGCGCACCGAAGCCGAGCTGCGCGGTCACGATGACGTCCTCCGCGTCGAAGAGGGCGTACTCGGCCTCGAACAGGCCGTCGCTCCACGACACGACGCGCTCGCCCACGACGAGGCTGGACTGGGGGGTTCTCCGCGCGCTGACCACGACCGCCCAATCCTAATTCACTGCGCGGCGCGAACGCCCATTTAGCGTCGCTGCCGCGCCTCGCGAGGGCGCCCGGCCGGCGGCGCCACGCGCGTCGCCCATCGCGCGGTGGATTGCCCCCGCCCCAGGACACGCGGTAGTACTGTCGGGCGATGGTGGAGGCGAAGGCTCTCGGGCTCGTGTCACGTTTCTCCGCCGCCGCGATGGCGCTCGGTCTCACGGCCTGCGCGTCGACCGGCTCCTACGTCTGGGTGGACGATCTCCCGAAGGAGTACACGGCCCGATTGACGGCCGGGGACTACATCCTCGGTGACGGAGACACGGTGAGCATCCGCGTCTTCAACCAGGAGCCGCTGTCTACGCGCGCAAAGGTGAGGAGCGACGGGCGCCTCGCCGTGCCGGTCCTGGGCGACATCGAGGTGCGTGGCAAGCGTCCTGCGGTGCTGAAGGCCGAGCTCGAGGCGCGCCTCAAGGACTACGTGAACGCGCCGAGCGTCACGGTCACGGTCGAGGACTTCCAGCCCATCACGGTCGCGGTGCTCGGCGAAGTGGCGCGCGCCGGCTCCTACCCGGTCGATCCGCGCGCTTCCGTCGCGCAAGTGCTCGCGCAAGCCGGTGGCCTCACCGATTATGCGTCGCGCGATCGCATCTTCGTCGTCCGCTCCGACCCGCGTCACCTCCGCGTCCGATTCAGCTACGAGGACGTCTCGCGCGGCGCACCCGGCAGCGCGGGCTTCGCGCTCCGTCACGGGGACCTCGTCGTCGTCGAATAGGTCTCACTCGGGGAAGACGTACTGCGGGTAGACGTAGACGCAGAGCATCGCCCAGAAGAGGATCAGGGCGGCCATCGTGAAGCGCAGGTTGCGGAGCGCGCGCTTCGCCGGATTCCTATTGGAGAAGAGCATCGGGACGACGATGGTCGCGATGACGATCGACAAGGGGATGAGCTTGACCACGGCGCTAGACCACCTCCGGCGGCGCGACCCGCCTAGGCGGCGCGGGCTTGGCCTCGGCCCACACCGCGGCGCTGACGGGAACCCGCAGCGCGGCGGCGAGGCACGTCGCCAGCGTGTAGTTCGTGATCGACGAGAACGCGCCCATGTCGCCGTACCACTGGTCGGCGCACGTCAGGATCTGCATCACGCCGACCACGCCGACGAAGCGGTCCTCCGCCCTCGGCGCGAAGCGCGCCGTACGCGCGTGGAAGAAGGCGGCCGTCGGCAGCATCATCCAGTATCCGAGAAAGCCCAGGTACCCGGTGTACGCCAAGAGGCCGAGGACACTGTTGTGTGGCACGTAGGGCCAGAGCTCGAAGAAGTGGATCTGGTACTTGGAGGAGATCTCGACGTAGGGGTGGCCCCAGCCGGTGCCGGTGAGCCAGCCCTGGTTGGCCGTGGCGATGAGGCCCAGGTTCTCGACGTTGCGCGCCCGCGTCGAGTTGTCCTGTGCGCTCGACACCGACTCGAAGGCGCGGAGAGGGCGAAAGATGCCCTCCGGTCGCCCCCACCCGATGGCGACGTAGAGAAGAAGCACCGGCACGAGGACGCTGACGAAGCGGCGGACCCGTCGCTTCACGGTGTCAGGCGGCATCAGGAAGTACATCGCCACGAACGAGCCGCCCAAGCTGATCCAGGCGAGCCGGCGGTGATTGAGCTGGATCGCCAAGAGGAGAATGGGGACGCCGATGGCCGCCATCGCGCGCACCTTCGCGCTCGGGAACTGAAACGCGCGAAGGACCAGGAACACGACGCCGACCGTCCAGAGCACGGTGTCATCGTGGACCGACAGATAATCGCCGAGGGCGCTGAGGTTCACCGCGCCCGGCTTCACGTAGAGGAAGAAGAAGAGGAGGGCCATCACCGCGTGGTAGAGGCCAGCCACCACGACGGTGTAGAGGAGCCCCACGAAGTGCTCGGCCGTGTGGAACACGGCCGCGAAGGTGAAGGTCGCGAGGATCGAGGAGAGCAGCAAGTAGACTTGCCAGCTCGCGGCGCGCGCGTCGCCGCCTCGAGCGATGCCGAAGACGAACGCCCCGAGCGTGACCGCGAGGGCGACGAGGATTGTGCGGCGCATGGGAGGCAGCAGGCGCGGCCGCGCAGCCCCTTGTTTCGTCTTTTTCTTGTGCAGCGCCGCGTACCCGAGCACGAGGAGCATGCAGACGTCGAAGGGGCGAACGGTCTTCGCGAGCGGCTCGAAGAGGACCGCGTGCACCCACTGGAACGGGGCGAACATGTACCGTGCGTAGACGTTCACCCCCACCCCTTCGTCCACCAGCATCAGGAAGAAGAGGACGTGAACGACGCGGCGCACCCGAAAATCGTACGCTAAATCGAGCTCGCGATCGCGAACTCGATTCGGTCATTCCCGGAGCGTCAGAACTTCAGCTGCGGCGCGTGGAATGTCGCCTGGGCGAACACGAGCCCCCCGGCGAACTCGCCGATGCCCGCCTGCTCTTGCCACGCGTAGCGTCCGCCCACGCCGAGCGTGAGGAGCGGGCTGACGCGGTATTCGGCCTCCGCCGTCCCTTGGACGACCTTGACGGGTCGAACGAAAGGCGACGCGATCGAACGCGTGCCGGCGAGCGCAGTCAGGAGCGCGAGCCGGCGGAAGGGGAGGGTGACCGAGAGCGTCCCGGTGGCCCGTTCGTCGAGGACGCCGGTGCGCGCGTCGAGGAGCGGCGACACCTGCGCGTCGAAGCGGATGAGGGTTCGAATGCCGTTCACCTCGTGCTCATGGAGGAAGCCGGTCAGCGCAACGGGGTACACGCGGTCCACGTTTGGATCCGTCGGGCGCAAGCGGACGTGCACGACGCTCGCGCCGCCGCCGAGCCAGGCTTGCGTGCTCCGCGTCAACTGGCGTCGCCAGGACTCGGTAAGCTGCACGGACTCGGCGAGGGGCGAGCACGTGTCGGCGGCGGTGACGCCGGAGATCGCCGCGCTGCACGGGCTCGCGGTCGCCGTCCCGTGCTGCGCGGCCGCGCGCGAATCGAGGACGTCGCCGCGCGTTAGCGAGTAGCTGGCGAGCGCTTCCGCCCGCGGGCCGCCGACGAAGGGCAGCGCCGCGCGCGACGCGGCGTCGAGGCCGCCGCCGAGGGTGTACGCGAGCGACGTGCTGGCGAACCAGCGGCGCGACAAGGTGAGCCGCGTGGCGAGCGTCGTCGTCGAGCGGCCGAAGAAGATGGTCGCCGGCGCCGCAAGCGCCTGCGCGCCCGGCGGAAGGCTCGTCGCCGGCGGCGCGGTCGGCCCGGGTGGCGTCGTCGGCGCGTTCGCCGTGGCAGCCGCGGGCAGGGTGAGCAAGAGGCCAGGGTTCTGCGCGCCATACGAGGCGGCCTCGGTGACGTCGATGCGGACGCGGCGATCGTGCCACGACGCGCCGACGTCGCCGTACTGGGAGAGCTGCGGGAGCACCTGCGCCTCGACGTCCGGCGCGACGGCGACGGCGCTATATCCGAGCGTGTACTCCCATTGATGGGCGGCGACGCTCAGCCTCGCGATCGGCGTGTCGACGAGGTCGAGCGAGGGATCCGGAGCGGCGCCGTCGGTGTGCCTGACGCGGACCTCGGTGCGGTTCGACACGTCGAGCGTACCGGCATAGTCGGCGTAGAGAAGAAGAGCAGCCGCCTGCAGCATCGGCCCAAGGGCGTACCACAAGCGCTGCCCCACGGCGCCGCGGCG
>JAYVXL010000287.1:0-6851 GCA_043785185.1 Myxococcales bacterium | reverse complement strand
GTCCCGACGACGGGACCGCGTACCTCGTGATGGAGCTGCTCGACGGAGAGTCGCTCCAAGATCGCGCCGAGCGTGCGCCTCCGATCGGTGAGCGCGAGTACCTGACGATCGCCAAAGCGGTCCTCGAGGTCCTCGAGGCCGCGCACGCGAACGGCGTCGTGCATCGCGACCTGAAGCCGGAGAACCTGTTTCTCGCAAAGGACGAGGAGGGCGGGGACCCCAAGGTGAAGGTGCTCGACTTCGGTCTCGCGCGCCTCATGGAGGGGGAGCGCGTGACGGGCGCCGGGCTCGCGCTCGGGACGCCGTCGTACATGTCGCCGGAGCAGGCGGCGGGGAGGACCGACGAGATCGACGGACGGACGGACTTGTTCGCCGTAGGCGCGACGGGCTTTCGCATTCTCGCAGGGCGCCGCATCCACGAGGGGGACAACCCGGTCGAGGTCGTCACGAAGATGGCGAACCTCCCGGCGCCGAAGATCCGCGACGTCGCGCCGCGGGTCTCGGAGCGAACGGCGCGCGTGATCGACGGGGCCCTCGAGTTCAATCGCGACGCGCGCTTCCCGACGGCCGCGGCGATGCGCGCGGAGGTGGAGAGAGCGCTGACCGGATTCATGGGCGAGGCGCCGACGGTCTTGGCGATGCCGCCGCTGGCGCAGGCGTCGGAGCCGGCGCAGCAGCTCTCCGAGGCGGACATTCTAAAGGAGCCCGCGCCGGCATCGGCATCCGCGCCGCGATTGGCATCGGCACCGGAACCGGAGTCGGCATCAGCCTCCGCGTCCGCGTCCGCGTCGGCGCTGGAGTCGGTGTCGGCGATGGACTCGGAGTCCCCGTCTGCGACCCCGCGGGCCCGGCGCAAATCCAGCATTCCGCTCGTCACGTGCCTCCTTTATGCGGGCCTCTTCGCCGGCGAGGCCTACAAGACGTTCGGCCTGCCCAACGTGCGGGTCGACGGCCTGGCCGCCGAGGGCGACGCGGGGCCGCCCGGCGAAGCGGACGCCGCGTCGGCGATCGCCGCGATGGGCCTCGACCATCCCGCGGAGGAAGACGCGGACGTCGACGACGACGCGGGGGACAGCGACGGCGGCGACGAAGACGACGAAGACGACGGTGGCGACGACGACGCCGGGGACGAGATCGACGCGGGCAAGCGCCCGTTCTCGGACGCGGGCGCGGCAAAGTCGCCGGCCCACGAGCGGCCGAAGCCGCCCAAGCCGCCGAAGAAGCCGGGCAAGGGGCCCGTGAGGAAGAAGCCGAAGCCTCGACGAAGGTGAGGCGTGAGGCGCGGTCAGTACGGGTTGTCGCTGTCGGGCTTCTTCGGCGGAGGCTTCGGCCCCGGTCCTTTCGGTGGCGGCGCCGCGCCTGGCCGCGCGCCCGCGGCATGCGCGCGTCCGGCGTCGTGCGCGCCCGCGCGCCCGGCGTCGGCCGCGTGTCCCGCGTGTCCCGCGTCGGCTGCGCGTCCGGCGTCGGCTGCGCGTCCGGCGTCTGTAGTCGCGGCGTCGCGAACCTGGGCGTCGGCGATGGCGGCGTCGAATGGCGAGGCGTCGACAGGGGCCGCGCTTGGCGCCGGCGCCGGCGCCGCGGAGGCCGACGGCGGAGGCGGGGGAGGCGGCGCCGTTGGTGCGGACGTGGCCGCGCGATCTCGCGTCGCCGGCTCGGGGCCCGACGAAGACCCGAAGATGCGCTCGCGCTCGACGTACGCGGCGGCCGCGCCCGCGAGGAGCAGCGCGAGGAGGATCTTTCCGCCAGCGCCGCCCTTGGGCACACCGCGGGCCGGCTCGTCGTCGTCGGGCTCCGGCTCCCTCGCCTTCGCCTTCGGCGTCGCGGGCTTCTCAGCGGCCTTGGTCGGCGCAGCCGTCCGCTTCGCCTCGCGGGCCATCGCTTCGGTGACCTTTGCGCCCGCGCTCTTCGGCGCGTCGACCTTCGCGTCCGCGCTCGGCGCCGAGGGCTCCGCGGCGACGACGAGCGCGGCCGCTTGCGCGGGCGACGGGCCCACGCCGAGCGAGGTCTTCTCGCGCGGGCCGACGCCCATGACCGTGCCCTCGCGCTCCGGCGGCGGCGGCGGCGGCGGCGCGGCCTCCGGCTCGCCGAGGCCCATGACCGTGCCCTCGCGCTCCGGCGGCCTCTTGGAATCCTCGTCGCCCATGGCGCGAGCTTATCAGCCCCGCGCGGCGCCGCGATCGACGACGAAGCGGCGCTTTTCGCGGCAAATCCGAAAAATCCGCCGCGCCTCCCTACGGTACATGCGCGCCCGTCGCCTCCGCGAGCAGGCGCGTCTCGGTCCACTCCGCCGCCGGTCGCGCCTCGCCGAGCACGCCGCGCCGCATGACGGCGATTCGATCGCACACGCCGAGCAGCTCCGGAAGGTGGCTCGACACGACGAGCACCGCCTTGCCCCGCGCGGCCAGCGCGCCGACGAGCTCGTAAATCTGCGCCTTGCTCGCGACGTCGATGCCGCGCGTCGGCTCGTCGAGGAGCCACACGTCCACGTCCTCGTGCAAGAGGCGCGCGAGCGCGACCTTCTGCTGGTTGCCGCCGGAGAGCTCGTACGCGCGCGCCTCCGGGCCGGAGCACTTGATCGACAGCTCGCGAATGCGCGTCTCCGCCGCGGCGTTCGTCCACGCCGGCGTCACGACGAAGCCGGGCATCCGCGAGAGCGTGACGTTCTCGCCGAGCGTGCGCGCGAGCAAGAGGCCCTCGCCCTTGCGGTCCTCGCTGACGAGCCCCATCGACCCGCGCGGCCGCACGTCGCCGCGGCGCCGCGGGTCGAGGCCAAAGATGACGCGCAAGAGCTCCGTGCGCCCCGCGCCGACGAGGCCGGCGACGCCGAGCACCTCTCCGCGGCGGAGCGTGAAGCTCGCGCGCTCGGGCTTGCTCGCTCCGGCCAGGTCCGTCACCTCGAGCGCCACGTCGCCGGGCGCGCTCCGCGTGCGCGAAAAGAGCTGCTCCACCGCGCGCCCCGCCATTTTCTCGACGAGCGCGGCGGCCGGCGTCCCTTCGATGTCGCCGTGGCCGACGGTCACGCCGTCGCGCATGACCGTCCACCGATCGGCGACGCGCGGCAGCTCCTCGAGGAAGTGCGTCACGTAGAGCACCGTGGTGCCCTCCTTCGCGATGCGGCGCACGAGGTCGAACAGGCGCGTCGCGTCGTCGGCCGCGAGGCTGCTCGTCGGCTCGTCCAGGATGAGGACGCGGCAGCCCTCGCTCTCGGCGAGAGCCCGGGCGATCTCGACCAGCTGCCGATCGCCGGTCCGCAAATCCGCCACCTTGTCGGGCGGACCGAAGCGCCCCCGCGCGTCGCCGAGGACCTTCGCGAGCGCCGCGTCGACCTTCGCGCGCCCCTCGGCGCGAAGCAGCAGCCCGCCACGCGCCGGCTCGACGCCGAGCAGAATGTTCTCCTCGACCGTCAGGTGCGCGCACAAGCTCAGCTCCTGGTAGACGACGCTCACCCCGAGGTCGCGCGCCTCGCGCGGCGAGCGCGGACGAAACGGAGCGCCGTCGAGCCGGATTTCGCCGGCGTCGGGGGCCTCCGCGCCGCCGAGGAGCTTCATCAGCGTGCTCTTGCCGGCGCCGTTCTCGCCGAGCACAGCGTGCACCTCGCCGCGCGCGGCGGAGAGGTCGACGCCGCCCAGCGCGCGCGTCGCGCCGAACGCCTTGGTGACGCCGCGGATCTCGAGCCGCGCCGTCACGTCACTCGCCGAGCCAGGTCTTGAGATCCGGCGAGAGCAGCGCCTTCATCTCCGCGCTCTCCATGTTGCTCTTCGTGATGAGCCTCGCGCCGGTGTCGATGCGCTTGTCGACCTTCTCGCCGCGGAGCACCTGCGCCATCGTCTTCGTCGCCAGGTAGCCGATCTGGAACGGGTCCTGGAGCACGAGCCCGTCGATGTCGCCTTCCTTGAGGCCGGCCACGAGCTTCTCCGAGCTGTCGAAGCCGACGAGGTGCACCTTCTTCGCGAGCCCCGCCTTGCGCAGCGCGAGGAGCATGCCGAACGTCGTCGACTCGTTCGGCGTGAAGACGCCGGCGACGCCCTTCTGCGCGGACAAGAGGCTCTCGCTCGTCGAGAACGCGGTCTCCGTCGTCGCGCCGCCGAAGCGCGTGTCGCTCACGATCTTCACGCTCGGGTGGGCCTTCATCGCGTCGAGGAAGCCGTTTTCCCGGTTCGTCGTGCTCGCCGAGCCCTCTTGGTAGCGGAGCATCATGACGTCGCCCTTGTCGCCGACCGCCTTCGCGAGCGCCTCGCCGGCCATCTTGCCGGCGGCGAAATTGTCGGTCGCGACGAAGCTCGTGTGCGCGTCGCCCTGCAGGTCCGAATCGAAGACGACGACCGGGACCTTCGCGTCAACCGCCGCCTTCACCGACCCGACCAGCCCCTTGTCGCTGAGCGGCGCGAGCACGATGCCGTCGACCTTCTGCGACGTGAAGCTCTGCACGACGTCGATCTGCGCCTTCAGATCGTCCTCTTTGAGGGGGCCCTTCCAGACGATCTCGACGTTCATCTCTCTGCTCGCCTTGACCGCGCCGGCGTGCACGCTCTTCCAGAACTCGTGCGTCGTGCCCTTGGGGATGACGGCGATCTTCGGCGTCGCCTTCGTGGCCGTCGCGGCGCCGCCGCCTTCGCCCTCCTGCGCGGCGGGCTTATTTTCCTTCGGGCAGCCGGCGAGGGCGAGCGAGACGAGCGCGAGGAGCGCGGCGAACGGGGCGAGCGGGGCGAGCGGGGCGAGCGTGCGCATTTCTCGGTTGTATCGCGACTCGCGCGGCAAGGTCAGCGTTTGATCGACGGCGGCGGGTACTCCGGCGCTTCGGCCATGATCGCCCGGTAGGCGAGCTGGTCGTCGTGCATGCGGAGCATCACGCGGTACTTCTGGTCGTAGAAGCCTGCGGCGTCAGGGTCCGGCTTCACCGAACGCCCGGGGCGCGCCATCGCGCCCATCGCGGCGAGCACCGTCGCGCGATCGCCCGAGGCGACGGCGCCGAGCATCGCGGCGCCGAGGAGGACGGCCTCCGGCTCCTCCGGGACCAAGATCTTGCAGCCGGTCGCGTCGGCGTGCGCGCGCAGGAAGATCGGGTTCTTCGTGTCGCCGCCGCACGCGATGAGCGTCTGCGGCGCGTAGCCCTTGGCGCGCATCGCCTCGAGGATGTGGCGCGTTCCGAGCGCGATGCCCTGGATCGTCGCGAGGTAGAGGAGCGCGAGCGCGTCGTCCGTGTCCGCGAGCTTGAGGCCGCTCACCATGCCGCGCAGCGTGGCGTCGGCGCGCGGCGAGCGGTTGCCGTGGTGATCGGCGAGGACGTGCAGGCCCTCGGTGAGGCCGAAGATGGGGCGGCCGTTCGCGAGCTTGTCGAGGCGCTCTTTGAGGAGCGCGTGGACGGTCGTGCCGTCCTGGGCGGCGAGCGCGGCGAGCGCCGGGCCGCGCGCGTGGGTGTGGATCACGTGGTCGATCAGCGCGCCGGTGGCGGACTGGCCGCCCTCGGTGAGCCAGAGCCCCGGCACCATCGCCGAGAAGTATGGTCCCCAGATGCCCGGGATCCACTTGGGCTCGCGCGACACCGCCATGTGGCACGTCGAGGTGCCGCCGATGAGCGCGATGCGCGTCTCGAGCTCCGCCTCGGTCGGCGCGCCGATGCCGAGCATGCCGAGGCCGCCGGCGTGCGCGTCGATGATCGACACGCCCACAGGGATGCCGGCCGCGAGCCCGAGCTCGGTGGCGGCCGCCGCCGTCAGCGTGCCCTGCCGCTCGCCCATCGGCCGCACGCGCGCGCCGATCTTCGCCCACGCGTCCGCCGCGAGCTCGCCGAGCCCGATGCTCTCGAAGAACGACGCGTCCCACCGTCCCTCGTCGCCGCGGTACGTCCACTTGCACACGGTGGTGCAGAGCGAGCGCACGTCGACGCCGGTCGCGCGGTACGCGAGGAAATCCGGCAAATCGAAGAACCTTGCGACGCGCGCCCACGCCGCGGGGAGCTGCTCTTTCAGCCACGCGAGCTTGGGCGTCTCCATCTCCGGTGAGATGACGCCGCCGACGTAGCGCAGCACGTCGTGCTTGCCGGCGTTGATGCGGTCGGCCTGCGCCTGCGCGCGGTGGTCCATCCACACGATGACGTTCTGGGCGTCCTCGCCCGTCGGGCTCACGGTCACAGCGCGGTCGTCTTTGTCGAGGGCGACGAGCGAGCACGTCGCGTCGAAGCCGATGCCGCGGACGTCTTGCGGCTTGGCCTTCGCCTTGACGAGCGCCTCGCGCGTCGCGGCGCCGCACGCCTTCCAGATGTCGTCCGACGACTGCTCGACGAAGTCCTCCTGTGGCCTCCACGTCTGGATGGGGCACACGCCCATTCCGTGCATCTTCCCCGCTTCGTCGAACAGGCCCGCGCGCGCGCTGCCCGTCCCGACGTCGATCCCCAAGTACAGCTTGGTCACGGCATGTCCCTCCCGCGAAGTTTCCACCTTCGCACGGCGCCGGAGAAAGTGCGAGGCGCGCACGTCCGTGGGCGCCTCGCCGCGCCTCGTCGCGCGTTACGCGCCGAGCACGCGGACGCGGAAGCCCAGCTCCTGCGACAGCGCGACCATCTCGCCGAAGATGTCTCCGTACGCGACGGCGACGTGGTTCGACAGGTAGTGCGCCATGAGCGTCTCCTGCGAGATCCCCATGTCCGCCGCCATGAACGGCCACTCGCGCGTCGTGCCCTCCCACCACGCGTCGCGCACCGCCGGCGGGAGCTTGACGACCTCGCCCTTGCCGACGTCCATCCAGAGCTCGCCCTTCTTGATGTACGCGCGCGCCCACGTCATCGCGCCCGGCAGGCTCTCGCCGGCGAGCGTGCCGCCGGGCGTCGGGAAGTAGAGCGACGGCTGGCGGTA
>JAYVXL010000286.1:0-2036 GCA_043785185.1 Myxococcales bacterium | reverse complement strand
TCGCGCTGGACGCCGAGGAGGCGCAGCACGACGGGCCACCCGCGCGCCGCCGTCCCCGCGTTCACGCCGTCCGAGTACGCTTGGAGCAGCGCGCGCGTGCGCGGCGTGAGCTTCGACTCCGCCTCCGCGAGGTCGCGCGTGAAGTCGAACGCCCGCACGGCGCGGTCCATGCGGCGCGCGAGCGGCTGATCGCCGAGGACCGAGAGCAGCTGCCCGCGGGCCGCGACGAGCGTGAGCTGCACCTGCACGCAGCGGTCGAGCCCGTGCATGTAGCCGCGCGCGAAGGCGCCGTCCTCGACGTCGCGCGCGCGGATGCGCGGGTAGCCGAGGGCGTCGCGCTCATACGGGATGGGCCCGCGGGGTCCGGGGATCGTCGGCATGCGTGCGCCCGGGAGGATGCCAGAGCTCCGGCGCGGCGGCGAGCGCGCATCGCGCGCGGAGGCTTCAGGGCGCGTCGGCGCCGGCGTCTTGTGCAGCGGCGAGCGGCGTCTTCGCTTCGTCGAGCGAGACCGCGGGCGTGGGCGGCGGCGCCTGCGCGGTGGAAGGCGCCGGCGCGGCGCTGCGGGCCGGCGCGTCGCCGCCGCGAAGGAGCACCGCTCGACCTCCGACGATCACGACGATCACGAGCGCGACGACCGCGAGCGCGAGGGGGCGGCGTCGGCCGTCAGGCGTCGCGACCGCGCGCCGCTCGGACTCGGGGGCGACCTCGAACGGCACGTGGGTCGTGTGGCCGGGCGCCTTCGGCGTCGGCGCCGGCGGAAGCGCGGGCGTTGGCGCCGAGGCCGAGGCCGAGACCGAGGCCAAGGCCAAGGCCGGGCCGCGCGCGCTCGCGGCTGCGAAGAGCTCCGGAAACTCCAGGCGCTCGGTCGGCTCGATCGGCGGCTCGCTCGGCTGCCGCGTGGCCGCGAGCGACCGGGCCAGCTCCGGCGTGATCGTGGGCATGCGTTCGGTGCCGCCCTGACCCAGGATCGCGCGCAGCGTCTCCGAGTCGAGCTGCGGCGTCCTGGTCTCGAGGCGCTGCTGCGCGAGGCGCAGCGCCATCCGCATCGCGTTCGCGTCCTGGTACCGCGCGTCGCGGTCGATCGAGAGCGCGCGGTCGACGACGGCGACGATGCCGCTCGGCACGTGCGACGCGACCTCGGCGAGCGACCGAGGCGTCTGGCTCGCCGCCCGGATGCGCTCGCGCAGCGACTCGCCTTCGTAGGGCGGTTTCCCCGAGAGCAGAAGGTAGAGCGTCGCGCCCACCGCCCACAGGTCCGTCCGCGCGTCGATGAGCGACGAGTCGCCGGTCGCCTGCTCCGGCGCCATGAACTCGAGCGTTCCCATGACGGTGCCCGCGGTCGTTTTGGCGCCCTGGTGCTTCACCTGCGCGATGCCGAAGTCGAGCACGCGCGTCTCGCCGGTCGTCGTGCGAAACAGGTTGTCGGGCTTGATGTCGCGATGAACGATGCCGCGCTTGTGAGCTTCGCCGAGCACCTCGAGCAGCGAGCCCGCCATCTCGAGCACCTCGCTCATCGGCAGGCGGCCGCCGAGCCGGTTGCGGCGGTTCTGGAGCGTCTCGCCCTCGAGCAGCTCCATGACGAGAAAGACGGTGTCGCCCCAAGCGTCGTCGTCGAGCACCTTGACGGCGCCAGGGTGGCCGACCGCGTTCGAGATGTACCCCTCGCGGAGGAAGCGCTCGCGGAGGTCCGTGTCGGCGGCGAGGGCCGGGTTCAGCATCTTCAGCGCGGCGCGGTAGCCGTAGCGATGGGTGACGGCGTAGACCTTGGCCATGCCACCGGCGCCGAGCTCGGCATCGATGCGCCATTTCCCGTTCAGGGTCATCCCGACCGTCGGCTCGCTCCCCACCACGCCAGAATATTGCAACGCGCGGGCCGGCCTAGAGACTTTGGCGAGCGCGCGAACGTCGGCGGTTCCGAAGTCCCTGACCGATGCCGCCGTGGGCTTCGGGTCGCGGGTGGCCGGGCCTCTGCGCGAATTGCGCAGCGCCTCGCGCAACTTGCGCCATCATCCGCCGCCCCGTCCGAGTCGCGAAA
>JAYVXL010000285.1:0-6873 GCA_043785185.1 Myxococcales bacterium | reverse complement strand
GCCGCAGGAGCTTCACGGCGACCTTGCGATCGAGCTCGGGATCGTACGCCGCGTAGACGACGCCCATGCCGCCCGCGCCGACGACGTCGAGGATGACGTAGCGGCCGATGGCGTTGCCGCGCGCGAGCGGGCTCGGCGCGCCGTCGTCGTCTTCGTCGTCGTGCGCGGCCGCCGGCATCCCCCGCGCGAGCTCGGCGACCAGCTCACGGCACGCGTCGCAGCCCGACACGTGCTCGCGGGCGGCGGCGTCCTCGGCGGTGGCGAGCGCGCCCGCGAGAAAATCGGCGATTTGCCCTTCTTCGAGGCAGGCCACGTCGAGATGCTACTCTCGGAAACAGGGCGGCGATGGCAGATCCGGACCTCGACGAGATCTTGGAGAGAGGCGCGGCGGCGTGGCCTGGGGTCAAGGTCGCCCGCGAGGCGCTCGCGGCGCACCTGGCGCGCCTCCCCGCGGCGGGCGATCGCGAGCTCCACGCCGAGGACCTCTACCTCGCGTGCGCGTGCGCGCTCCGCGACGATCGCGCGATCCGCGCGTTCGAGGACAAGTACCTCCACGAGGTGCCTACCTACGTGGGCCAGATCGACCGCTCCGCGCCGTTCATCGACGAGGTGGGGCAGCAGCTGCGCGAGAAGCTCTTCGTCGCCGCCGAGGGCGCCGTGCCGAAGATCGCCGAGTACACCGGCAAAGGGCCCCTCGGCGCGTGGGTCCGCGTCGTCTGCGTTCGCCTCGCGCTCAACCTCCGCCGCCGCCCGAAGCAGACGATGGAGACGGAGGGCGAGCGCGCGCCCGTCCTGCGCTCGGCGGCGCCGGACCCCGAGATCGATTTCCTCAAGTCGAAGTACAAAGAGGAGTTCCGCGAGGCCTTCCAGGCCACGCTCACGGAGCTCACGAGCGACGAGCGCGCCGTCCTCAAGATGCACTACATCGACGGCCTGAACATCGACCAGATCGGGACGGCCTTTCGCGTCCACCGGGCGACCGTCGCGCGCTGGCTCGCGCACTCGCGCGAGAAGATCATGGAGGAGACGAAGAAGCGCCTCGAAGCGCGCCTCCACATGCAGAGCGCGGAGGTGGATAGCGTCATCGGCCTCGTGCGGAGCCAGCTGGACGTGTCGATCTACAAATTCTTGAAGTCCTAGACCGGGAGCCTGTCCTCGAGACGCGCGCGGCTCATCGCCCTGCGTACGCCGTCGGGCCCCAGCCGATGTCGAGCATGACGTCCACGTGGTACTCGTCGTCGTAGGGATCCGAGAGCTTCGTGGGGTCCGCCATGCCGCCCATGATCCATCCGCGGATCTCGAAATTCTGGATGGCGGGCGCGCGGGCCCAGACGCTCGGCTGGCTCCAGCACTCGGGCCCGGCCGGCGTCTGGACGATCGAGCCATCGCCATCATTGGGGGCACCCTGGTTGGGGGGTTGGCTTCTCGTCGCTCGGTTTGGTCGCGCCCCGCCGCCTCGAGCGCGCGACGTGTCAGCGCTCCGACAAAGCGCTAGAGTCCCGCAGCACGGAGCAAACATGGCCTTCTTCAGACCCCTCGACGCTCTCACCGCCGCCGCGCTCGTCACGCTGCTCGCGTGCGGCCGCACGGGCCTCCTCGAGGACGGCGTGGGCAGCGACTTCGGCGGCGGCCCAAACGGCGGCCGCGAGCACGGCGACGACGCCGGCGCGAAGCGCGACGCGGCGGACGCCGACGCGGGGCTGGACGCATCGGATCCGTCCGAGCCCGCGACGATCGTCATCGGGCCCAAGGTCGTCCCCAACGAGCCGCAGATCGTCGCCGGCTTCGCGCACGCGTGCTTGCGCGACAAGAAGAGCCGCGTCTTCTGCTGGGGCGTGAACAACCAAGGGCAGCTCGGCATCGGCCCGACCGCGCTGTCCGCCGTGGCGGTGCAGGTCACGGGCCTCCCCGAAATCGTCCGCCTCGCGGCCGGGTACAACCACACCTGCGCGCTCGCCAAGGACCTGAGCATGTGGTGCTGGGGGAGCGATCTGGACGGCGAGCTCGGAAACGGAGCTCGCGCGGAGGCCGTCGCGACGCCTCAGCGGGTCGTCGGCCTCCCCGCGCCGCCGGTCGCCATCGCGGCGTCCGGCTGGCACACGTGCTCGCTCGACCAAGACGGCAACCTCGCGTGCTGGGGGCGCAACACGAGCGGCGAGTGCGGCGTGGAGGGGGCGGACCGCTTCCTCAGCCCCACGCCGGTCGTGTCGGTCGGCGCGGGCCTCGGCGCGCTCGCGCTTGGGACGTGGCACACCTGCGTCGCCCTGCCTCCAAGCGGCGACGTCCGCTGCTTCGGCCGCAACTCCGACGGCCAGCTCGGGACCGGCGGCTCCGGGCAGTTCGAGACGCGCCCGCAGTCCGTCCTCAACTTGAGCGACGTGACCTTCATGGCGGCGGGCGACGACCACACGTGCGCGATTCGGGGTAACGGCGAGACGTGGTGCTGGGGCGACGGCTTCCTCGGCGAGCTGGGCGACGGGCTCGGGCAACGTCACTCCACGCCGGGCCGCGCCGGCATCGCCGGCGCCGTGCACCTCGCCGGCGGCATCGAGCACACGTGCGCGGTCGTCGGGGGCGGCAAGGTGCGGTGCTGGGGCAAGGGGCTGCAGGGGCAGCTCGGGAGCGGCGACATCGTGCTGCTCGAGGCGCTCCCGGTGGACGTTCGCGGCATCGGCGACGCCGTGCAGGTCGCGACGGGCAGCGAGTTCTCGTGCGCCGCGCACGCGACGCGCGGCGCCGCGTGCTGGGGCGCGAGCGGCAACGGCGAGCTGGGCCACGGCACCGGCGATCCGGAATTTCAGACCACCCCGGTCGAAGTCCAAGGGCTCGACTGAGTTTTCGCCCGAGCCGTCGGCGGCACCGCCCGCTCGCCACACCGCGCGCGCACGGAGCGGCTGGCGGAGCTGGCGGCGCGCGCTTCGAGCGCGGTAAGCTTCCGCCACGGTGAGCTACAAGCCGCACTTCCGCCGCTTCCTCGAGGCGAGCCCCGGGCGCGTCCACTTCGCGGCGCACAGCCACCACCTCTGGCCCGACGTGAGCTTCGACGCGCACATGCAGGCGTGGCTCGACGCGGCGCACCTCGCGGACACGAAGTGGGACAAGATCTGGGGCGAGCTCGTCCCGCGCGCGCAGGGCCGCGTCGCGCGCCTGCTCGGCCTGCCCGATCCGCGCACGCTGGCGTTCGCGCCGAACGTGCACGATCTCTTCCTGCGCGCGCTGTCGTGCCTGCGGCGGCCCGCGCCGGGGAGGCCGCTGCGGATTCTCTCGACGGACGCCGAGTTCCACTCGTTCGCCCGCCAGACCGCGCGCCTCGAAGAGGAGGGGGAGCTCGTCGTCACGCGCGTGCCCGCCGAGCCCTTCGCCACGTTCGGCCCGCGCTTCGCCGCCGCCGCCGCCGCGCCGCCCCCGGACGGCGACGGCGCGTGGGACATGGCGTATCTGAGCCACGTCTTCTTCAGCTCGGGCTACGCCGTCCCCGACTTGCCGCGCATCGTCGCCGCGTTTCCTTCGAGGGAGACGTTCCTCCTCGTCGACGGCTACCACGCGTTCGCCGCGATGCCCGTGGACCTGGCGCCGATCGCCGACCGCGTCTTTTACCTGGCGGGCGGCTACAAATACGCGATGGGCGGCGAGGGGTGCTGCTTCATGCACGTGCCGCCCGGCTACGGCGAGCGGCCGCGCGACACCGGGTGGTTCGCGGCGTTCGGCGCGCTCGCGCAGGGCCCCGGCGACGCGCGCGTGCCGTACGGCCCAGGCGGCGCGCGCTTCCTCGGTGCCACGTTCGATCCGAGCGGGATTTACCGGCTCGACGCCGTCCTTGGCTGGCTCGAGGACGTCGGCCTCACGCCGGCGGCGATCCGCGCGCATGCGCACGCGATGCAGGCGGCGTTCCTCCTCGAGCTCGGGCGGGCGAGCCTACCGCTCGACGACCGGCAGCTCGTCGTGCCGCTGTCGGAGCCCAGCCGCGGCCAGTTCCTCACCTTCGAGACGCCGCGCGCGGCCGAGATCTACGCGCGCCTGCTCGCCGCGGGGATCATCACCGACGTTCGCGGCGATCGTCTGCGCTTCGGCTTCGGCGTCTACCACGACGAGCCCGACGTCGTGGCCGGCGTCGCCCGCATGCGCTCCGCGCTCTCCGAGTCGCGCTGAGCCGCGCTCGTACGCGCGCGCCGACGGAACCTTCCCCGCGGACGCCAGGAACACGCGGCCCAGGAATTTCCGGCGTCGCGGGTATCACGAGACAGCCCCTCCGGCCGGAACTCTCCGCCCGGCGCCGTGTCTCCACGTGCGCACGCGACGGAATCCCAGATCGACCCCGCGCGTAGAACGTAAGGAAGACCATGCCGGCACTCACCTGGAAGCTCACGACGTTCGCGGCGCTCGGCGCCGCGGCCTATCTCGCCGTTCACCCGCTCCGCGCGCCCGCGAAGGACGCGAAGGGGGCGGCGCTCTGCGCGGCGCCGGCGCCGACCTCCGCGCCCGGCTCGCTCTGGGGCTGGTTCGGCGGTGTCCCGGCCGTCGCCGCCGAGGCGCCGACGGGCTCCCCGGCGCGCGCGCTCGCGCAGCTCCGCGCGGCGCACACGCCGTCCGCGCAGTGCTCGGCGATTCAGGAGCTCACGCCGGTCGCCGACGAAGAGGCCACCGCCGCGATCGCCGACATCGCCCAGCACGCCCGCATCGACGCGCGCGTCTGCGCGGTGCGCGCGCTCGGCTCCGTGCGCACGGCGCAGGCCCGGAGCTGGCTGTCCGAGCTCGTCGGCGACAAGGACGCGCAGATCCGCAAAGACGCGGTCGAGGCGCTCGCGGCGCGCCCCGACGACGCGGAGGCGCGCAGCATCGTCCTCGGCGTCGCGAAGGGGACCGACCCCGAGCTCAAGGTGACGGCGCTCCTCGCGCTCGGAAACGCGCACGCAAAAGAAGCGACGCCGCTGCTGCTCGAGGCGATGGACACGGCGGACCTGTCCACGCAGCGCCAGATCGTGGGGGCCCTCGGCGGCACCGGTGACACCGCGGCGACGGACGCGCTCGCGAAGATCGCGCGCGAGGGTGCGAGCAGCGTGCGCGGCGAGGCGCTGACGGCGCTCGGCCAGATCGGCGGCGAGCAGGCGACCGCGGTGCTCGCCTCGGCGCTGACCGCCGGCGCGAGCAACGACACGCGCACGGCCGCGGCGGCGCTCGCGCAGATCGGCGACGAGCGCGCGCGCAAGGCGTTGCTCTTGGCGGCGGACGCCGACCGCAGCGACGTGGCCGACGCCGCGCTCGACGCGCTCGGTGAAGTCGAGGGCGACGACGTGCGCAACTTGATGAAGCGAAACCTCGGCGGGCGCGCAGGCTCGGCGCAGGCGTCCGCCGCACGGTACTTCCGCGCGCACCCTGACCCCGCGATGCTCGCCGACCTGGGGGCGCTCGCGCGCCACGGCGGCCGCGAGTCTGGCGCCGAGGCGCTGTCGGCGCTCGCGGCGATCGGCGGCAAGGAATCGCTCGCGGCGGTCTCGGACCTGGCGACGGCGCCGGGGCCGCTGCAGTCGAGCGCGCTCCAGGAGCTCTCCGGCATGCCCGGCGGCAAGGACGACGCGCGGAAGATCGCGCTCGCGCTCATTCGCACGGGTGGACCGGCGGCGCACACGGCGATCTCGCTCCTGGCAGAGGACGGCTCCGCCGACGGGCGGCAGGCGCTGCTCGACGCGGCGCGCGCGGGCGACGGCGTGAGCGGCGAGGCGATGGGCGCGCTCGCGCGGCGCGGCGATCCGGAGTCGGTGCAGGTGCTCGGTGACCTCGCGCGGACGGGCAAGAACGCGAAAATGCGCGCCGACGCGCTCGAGTCGCTCGGCCAGAGCGGCGACCCGAAGGTCGCCAGCGTCCTCGCGGCGGCGGTAAAGGACACGGATCCGCAGGTGCGCCGCGCCGCGCTCGACGGCCTCGCGTCGCTCGGCGGTACGCAGGCCGAGAAGGTGATCATCGAGGCGTCGAGCAGCACCGACAAAGAGCTGCGCGGCGCGGCGGTGCAGGCGCTCGCGCGCGGCCCGGCGTCGGCGTCGTCGACGGCGCAGCTCGAGAAGCTCGCAAAGGACTCCGACCGCGGCGTCGCGAACTCGGCGTTCTGGAGCCTCGCGCAGCACGCGCCCGAGAAGGCCGCGAGCCTCGCGGCGGAGCAGATGAAGAGCGCCGACGTCGAGGCGCGGCGCACGGCCGTGCAGGCGTGCCACATGCTCGAGCCGGATCGCGCGCGCGAGCTGCTCCTCGGCGGCTTGAACGACGCCGACCCGACCGTCGCCACGGTCGCCGCGCGCAACCTCGTCAACATCGGCGACACGACGTCGCAGAACGCGCTCGCCGCGCTGCTCTCGCGCGACGACGCGAACCCCGAAGTGCGCCGCGCCGCGGCCGACGCGCTCGGCGAGATCGGCGGCGAGGTGGCGCACCGCTTCGCCGACCTCATCGCGCAGCACGCCTCGGCCGCCCAGGAATCTGACATCGTCGTCGAAAAGAACAGGTGAGGTGAGCGGTGGGGGTCACGGGCCTGCGCCGCGTGACGCGTGACCCCGCCGCCAGGTCTCATCTCGCGGCGAACGTCACGTGGAACGCGCTCGTCGCGACCTGCTTCCCGCCGAGCGCGACCCTGCGCTCGACGCCGTGCACGGCGTCCATCGCGGCGACGACGGTGGCGTAGCTCGCGGCGTCGTCGGTGTGGAGCACGAGGCGATCGAGCTCGCGGTCGGTCGCGAGCTTGTGCTTCCCCCACTGCGCCCATTCGCGCCCGATCTCCTCCTTAAGGCCAGGAAAGTGCACCGCGCGCTGCTTGCCACTGGTGTCGACGACGTCCGTGCGCGGCACGTCGGTGCGCGCGAGCTCACGGCCGCCCTCCGACCACCA
>JAYVXL010000284.1:0-6876 GCA_043785185.1 Myxococcales bacterium | reverse complement strand
GGCGGGGCGGCGACGGGGCGCTGCGGCGCAGTCGGGAGCGGCGCGGCGAGCGGCGCGACGGTCACGGTGGGCACCGCCGCGACGGGCTCGGGCGCGCTCGTCCTGGGTGTGGCCGGGGGGGTCATCGGCAGCGCCGAGATCTCCGTGCCCGTCGGAGGAGGCGGGCGACCGCCCGGGCGAAGGAACAAGATGACGGCCTCGGCGGTGGCCGCTGCGCAGAGGAGCGCGAGCAGGAGGACGAGCCACTTGCGCGAACGCGCCTCGGGCGGCGCCGCGGCGACGGCCGCGGAGGATGCCGAGGAGGAGTCGGGAAGCGTGGGCGCGTAGCCGCGCGTTGGCGTCGACTCGCGCGGCCCGAGCGGCTGCACGCCGGACACGCTCGTCGCGGCCCCCGGCAGCGACTCGCCCAGCCTGCGGGACGTGCGCCAGCTCTCCTCGTTCGCAGAGATGACGCGCTGCCGCGTCTCGAGGTATTCGGCGCCGAGGTCCTTTACCCACGCGGAGAGCTCGTTCGAGGACGCGGGCGCCACCGCGGCGCGCACGGCCTCGGCCATCTCCTCGGCGGTCTGGTAGCGGCGGGACATGTCGACGTCGAGCGCCTTCATCACGACCGGGTTCAGGCGCCCGAGCTCGGCGAGGCGCTGCGGATCCATCGTCGCCTTCTCGTCGTCGATGGCCTCTTCCACAGTGGGCAGCGAGCCGCTGAGCACGGCGGAGTACAGCTCGCTCTCGGCGCGCCCGGCGTGCATGCGACGGCCGACGAGCATCTCCCACAGGACGACGCCGGCCGCGTAAATGTCCGTCGTGCGCGCGGGCGCGTGGCCGCGCAGCTGCTCGGGCGGCATGTACGTGACCTTGCCCTTGAAGAAGCCCGCCTGGGTCACGTGCGCGCTTGAGCGCGCCTTCGCGATGCCGAAGTCGAGCAGCCGCGGCGAGCCGTCTGCGCTGACGATGATGTTCTGCGGCGAGACGTCGCGGTGAATGATGCCGAGCGGCTCGCCGAGCTCGTCCCTCGTCTCGTGCGCCGAGTGCAGGCCGAGCAGCGTGCCGAACGCGATGGCCGAAGCGACCGCCGGGGGGATCGGGATCTTGCGCTGCTGCGCCATCTTCTCGAGCTTGTCGAGCGGCACGCCGTGCACGTACTCCTGCACGAGGACGACGTCCTTGCCGGACAGCACGACGTCGAGCACGCTGACGACGTTCGGGTGGTGGAGCTTCGACGAGATGCGCGCCTCGTCGAGGAACATCGTCACGAAGTCCTGGTCCTCGGTGTACTGCTCGTGCAGCCGCTTGGCGGCGACGAGGCGGCTGAACCCTTCGGCGCCGACGAGGCGGGCGATGTGCACGGTCGCCATCCCCCCGCGCGCGATCGGCGCGTAGAGCACGTAGCGGCCGAAGGTCTCCTTCTGCGGCTCGCCCCCGGCGACGGGCTGGTGTGAGGATTCGGTGTTGGTCATTCGAACAACTGAATGGGGGTTCCGTCCGTCCAGAAGTAGCGATTGGTGAACGCGCCGTCGGGCGCGAGCGCGGTGCCCCAGACCGACTTCGAGTAGCTGTGCTGCGTCTTGCAAACGTCCGTGCCGCACGGCGAGAAGCCGGCGTTCGCGCCGAGACCGAGCGCGAGGTTGGGGAGGTGCTCGAACGTGGGGATGAGCGCGTCCGGCGTGAAGGGGCCCTGATGCGCGAGGAGGCCGGCGATGAAGACGCGGGCCGCGAGGTAGCCTTCGAGCGAGGTGAAGCTCGGCGTCAGGCCGGCGGCGTCGAGCGCCTTCTTGTATTGGGTGACCGCGTCGCTGCTATCGCTCTCGTAGTTCGGCACGACCTGCGAGACGAAGACGCCGTCGCTGTACGCCTTCGGTCCGGTCGGCGACGTCACCTGCCCCAGGTCTTTGAGGCGCCGCGCGAGCGAGTTCGGCCCGGTGAACGAGACGTTGCTGAGCGTGATCTTGAGCCGGCTCGCCGCGTCGGGCGTCGTGTACTGCCAGTCGCGGACGCCCTTGATGAAGGCCGTCGCCGGTCCGTACGTGTTCGTCATGAGGACGCCGACGTTCACGGCCGGCGCGGAGTCCGACGCGAGGAGCGACGCGAGATACGCCGTCGCCGCGGTGATCTGCGACGGCACGCTCGTCTGGTCGTCGCGCGTGTAGCGAAATCGCTTGATCGGGTTGGCCGCGTCGCCCGACGTGTTCGGCGGGGGCGCGCCTTTCATCGCCGTCCACGCGTTGACGAGACCGTCGTAGCCGGCCTGCCCGAACGTGTCGTTCTGGTCGAAGCTCAAGAGGTGCGCCGAATCGGGGAGGCCGAGCTTGGTGAAGAACTCGAGCGTCGCGCGCGCTTCCTGACCGTAGCTCGCGCGCACGTTGAAGATGTACCTGCCGCACGGACCCGACGCGCCGTCGCGGAGCATCTTTCCCGAGCCGGTGAACGCGCCGAAAAAGAGGCTCTGCGTCTCGACGGCGAGCGGCGCGGCGCGCACCATCGTCGGCGTGCCGACGTTCCCGAGGAGCGCGATGACGCCGTTGGGCCCGCGCACGAGCGCGGAGGCGCCGACCGGCTCGGTGCCCGCGACGAGCGGCGTCGTCGTCGTCGTACACTTCGCGGGGACGCCGGCCTGCGGCTGAACGTCGAGCAGATCGCGCGCGGCTTGCTCGGCGGCGGCGGGCACGTACTGGTCGTCGCGGAAATTGAGCTGGAGCTGCCGGCCGCGAATACCACCGGCGGCGTTCTGGTTGTCGAACGCGAGCGTGATGCCCTTCTTCATCTCGGTGCCGAGGTCCTGGCTGGGACCGGAGACCGGCGCGCTCATCCCGATGCGGATCGGCGCGTCCGCGGGCGAACGACAGACGCCGGGGCCGGCCTGCTGCACGCAGACGAGCGACGCGCCGCAGTCGGCGTCGGTCGAGCACGCCTTCGCTTGGAACGTGGGTGAGCAATTGACGAGCGCGAGCAGCGCGCCGAGGACGGCGACGCCCGCGCGCGTCACGCGCGCGGAAGAACGAGGAGCGGGGATAGCTTTCATTTGAAGATTCGAAGGACGTTGCAAGGCTTGGCTCACTCTCGAGGCGGTCTGGCTTTTTGCGGGCAGTACCGGACAAGAGTTCCGGATTTTTGGAGAAATGGCATTCGGAAAGTGAACGATCGCGCGTCATCAGGTGAGCGCGTGTCTGGCGCGCAGTCACCGCGCGGCACATCTGCCCACGCGCGCCCGGCCGACCTGCACACGTTGGCGTCGCGTTTCCCCGCTTTCGCAGGAAGGACCGCGGGTCGCGTCACGGCAAGCGGACGGTGACTGGTGCCCGCTTCGCGTAGGTCACCACGACCGTCTTCTTCGCCGCGTCGAACGTCGCGCCCGTCGGCGCCTCGTACGGCCGCGGGGTCGCGTCGCGCTTCTTCCCGCCCACCGCGCCGTGGACGGCGACCTTGCTCGGGCCGTCCTCGAAGAGGATGTAGTCGCCCTCCGGCGCGAGGAAGTACCGGCGCTCCGTCAGGCGCTCCTTGCCGAAGTAGACGTCCGCGTGCTCCTTGACGCCCTCCGGCCCCGTCGAGCGCGTCGTGTAGCGGCGCAGCGTGTAGAACGGGCTGAGCGGCACCGTCTGGTCGGCGAGGACGGCGCCGGCGGAGGCGTCGAGCCAACCCGCCGGGAGCGCGCCCGCCGGATCGCCAGGCAGCGGCGCGTGCGGCGTCGCGAGGGACGGCGGCGCCTGGTCGATGTGCGTCGCGCAGAGCGCGCCGAACGTCGAGCACTCCGTCTGCCGCACGCTCTTGCCTGGGCAGACCCACTTGAGGTGCGTCCCGCGCGGCGCGTCCTTCGGGCCGCACTCGGCGGGGACGCCGGCGTCGCCGCAGCAGCCCACGTTCGTCGCGAGCGGCTCGAAGCAGACGGGCGGCGCGCCCGTACACTCCGCGTCGGCCTCCGCGGCCCGCGCGCACGCGCCGGCCGAGACGACCCACGACGACGCGCCCGCGAGCAGCACGGCGATCTTCGCGAGGCCGAGGCCCGGGCCGAGGCCGCCGCTCATGCGCCGTCAGTTGCCTTCCCAGCGGAGGCTCTCGCCCGTCACGCTGGCGATCTTCTGCTGGTTCATGCCACCCACGTTCGCGGTGAAGAGGCCGCCGCGCGTCGAGAAGAACGCGACCATGCGCCCGTCGGGCGAGCACGCCGGGTACGTGTTCGAGCCCTGGTCCTGCGTGAGACGCTTCATGCTGCCCGCGCTGCCGCCCGGGTCGACGCTGAAGATGTCCCACGTGCCGCCGTCGCGGCCCATGAAGAGGATCTTCGTCCCCTCCGGATCGTTGCACCATACAGGCGACATGTTGTACGTGCCGCGCCACGACACGCGCTTTCCGTCGACGTAGATCTGCGGGTTGCCGCCGCTGTTCGAGACGTACGCCAGCTGGCCGCCGGCGCCGAACGCCGGGTGCGTGTTGAGGCCGCCGCTCGTGACGCGCGCGAGGCCGCTGCCGTCGGGCTGGCCCGTCCAGATGTCGCTGACGCCGTTCTGCGAGATGACGAGCGCCATCTTCCCCGCGCCGAACGCGACGCCGAAGATGAGGCCCGAGTGCTTGAGCACCGCGGCGGGGTTTCCGACCTTGAAGAGCGCGTAGCTGCCGTCGGCGAGGCCGCCCGCGTAATAGACGCCGCCGGGGCCGAGCGCCGGCGCCAGCGCGACGTTCGACACGGCGGGCAGACGCGCGACGCCTTGGCCGTCGCTGTCGATCGAGAAGATGCCCTTCTGCCCGCGGCCGGTGGTCGCGCTGAAGACCATGCGCGTCCCGAACGAGCCGGCCGTGCCGGTGAACCACTTGACGACCTCGTTGTCGAATTGGTGCACCGCGCCGCGCACGCCGGCCGCCGGGACGTCGTACTCCTTCTTCAGCACCTCGCCCGAGCCGCGCGAGACGACGAAGAGCTTCAGCTCGAGGTGCACGTTCGCGCCGCGCATCGACGAGGCGCCCTTCACGACGCCCTCGGCGCCGACGTTGCGCCAGCTCGCCGGATCGATCGTGTTCCCCTCGGCCGCGGTGTTCGCGGTGAAGCTCTTCGGGTCGAGGACCTGGAAGAGCGACGAGAGCGTGAAGTCGCGCCCGGACGTGTCGGCCACCGTCTGCGCGACGCCCGCGTCGCCCGCCGGCGGCACGATCGCGACCTTGAAGAGCGCGCGGTTGCCGCCCGAGACGAAGACCTGGGTGACCTCACCCCCCGTCGGCTGGGCCACCGTCGGCAGCGCGCTGCCGCTCGGCGCAGGCCCCGCCGGCTGCGCGGTCGCGGGGAGCGCGAAGCCGAGCCCCGCAGCACCGGCGGCGCACGCGGCCGAGAGGAGGGTGGCGAGGGGCGCCAATGAACGCGGACGGTGGGTCTTCACCTGCATCGGGACGAGTCTCCATGAAGGTCACCCGAGAGCGCAATATTAACGGTGCGCTTTCGGTACTGTTCGCCGACGTCCGCGGGCGGCTCCGGCAGCTGGGTGTGGTCGTCGAGCAGCTTCTGGAGCATGGATCGCGCGCTGTCGTCGAACAGCTCGTTGCCGCTCGCGCGCACCGCGTTTTGCCGCACGTGCCAGATCGTCATGCGCTGGTCGATGTTCACCTGGAACACCGCGCAGAGCTTGTTCGCCTCGCCTTGCGAGATGACCGTCGGGTACTGCCAGCGCTCGTGAAAGAACGCGCCGAGCTTGGCCGCGTACATGTCCCCGGCCCTCACCTTGTTCGGGTCGGTCTCGGTGCCGCCCTCGACGCCGGTCGCGTGCCCCTCTTCGGGGCGGTCCTTGCCGGCGTCTTCGGCGAACGGATCGCTCTTGGCGATGAGGCGCGAGATGTCCGAGTCCTGCGCGAGCGGAGGCGGCGCGCCGGCGTCGTGGCGCTTCGCCGGATCGTCCTTGGAGGCGACGAGGTCCTGCTTCGGCGCCGTGCGCGCGCGCGGGACGAAGCGGTCGGGGAGCTTCAGCGGGTCGAGCGGCTTGCCGAGCTTCAGCAGCGTCGCGGCGATGATGGGCTTGGCGACGAACGGCTGCTCCTCGCCCTGGGGCGCCCGCTTGAAGACGCCGAGCGAGAACAAGACGAGGACGGCGATCGGGATCGCGTGCAGGGCGATCGCGAGGGATACGCCGAGCGCGATCTCGTCCCCCTCGTATTTGGGTCGCCACGCCGTCGCCATGCCTCGCCTTTCGTCCTGCAGCTCTTCCTTAGGCTCGCCCGGGCCTTTGCGCCCGCTACTTAACCACGAGGGGGTCTGTCACCATCCCGAGCTTCTCCACTCCCGCGCCGCGCGCCGCCGCCATGACACGCAAGACGGCGCCGTACTTCACGTTTTCGTCCGCTTGAATGAACAGCTCCTTCTCGGTCTGCAGGCGCGCGTTGTTCTTGAGGCGCTCGTCGACGGCGCCGGTGATCTCGTCCTTCCCCAGATAGACGTGCTCGTCGCTCGTCACGATCACAAGGAGCTTCGAATCGTCGGTCTGCATCGGCGCGCTCTTCACCTTCGGGAGGTCGACGTGGACCCCCGTGGTGAGGAGCGGCGCGGTGACCATGAAGATGACGAGGAGCACCAGCATGACGTCGATGAGCGGCGTCACGTTGATGTCGTTCATCCCGCCCATGCGGCGGCGGCCCCCGCGGTGGCTGGCTGCTGCCCCGCCTCCACCCATGCCCATGTCAGATGCCCCCGAGCTTGGCCCGCGCGGCGACGTCGGCCGCGAAGCCTTCCATCGTGTCGGCCAGGATGCCGACGCGGCGCGCGAAATAGTTGTAGGCCATGACCGCCGGGATCGCGGCGACCAGGCCGATCGCCGTCGCGATCAGCGCCTCGGCGATCTTCGGCGCGACGACCGGGAGGTTCGCGCTCTGCTGGTTCCCGATGCTGAGGAACGCGTCCATGAT
>JAYVXL010000283.1:0-6893 GCA_043785185.1 Myxococcales bacterium | reverse complement strand
CGGCTTCGCGAGCTCGAGGCGCGTGACGCCGGAGCGCAGCGCCTGGGCCGCGAGCACCCGAGCCTCCTTGCCTCGTCCGGACAGTCGCAAGAGCTGCTCGACGCCGAAGCCGAGCAGCGGCACGCCGGCCCAGAAGACGAAGCGCGGCGCGTGCGCGATCGCCAGCGCGAACCACACGACGTAGAGGAGGTGCGTGAAGTAAAAGAGCTCGAACTTCGCCGAGCGCCGCACGAACGCGAGCGCGAAGACCCACATCACGAAGATGACGACGAGCAGCGCGACGCCGGTGAGCCCGCGCTCGGTCACGAAGAGCAGGTGCGCGGGGGAGCCGGTGGGGTGGCCGAGCACGTAGCTCGCGAGGAGCGCCGCCGCGTGCGCGCCGCCGAGGGCCACCATCGTGTGGCCGACGACGCGATGGAATGCGATCGCCTCGTCGACGGGCACCGCGCGCCCGAGCCAGGTCTTGCGCACCCAGGTGAGCAGGCGGCGCATCACCGGCACGAGCAGGAGCGCGCCGTCGAAATCGATGCACCAGCCCAGCGCGCGGCCGAACTGCATGAACGCGTTCACGCCCTCGGTGGCGCCGCGCAGCATCGCGCCGGCGAAGATGCCCACGTTCACCGCGGCCCACAGCGCGAGGAGCACGACGGGGCCCCAGCCGTTCTCGCGCAGACGCGAGAACGCGGTCTCCCGCGGCATGCCGGGGTCGAGGCGGACGAGCAGATCCTCGTTCGGCGAGATCCACACCGCCTCGCTCTTGGTCATTCTCTCGAGCAGCGCAGGTCGACGTTTCACGACCGCCTCGAACTCGTCGAACGAGATCTTCCCGTCCTTGTTCGTGTCGGCCATCTGAAACAAGGCCTTGGCGAGCGCGGCGGGCGGCTGCGTCGCGCGCTCCGCCACGTCGTTCTCGGCGAGGCCGATCGCGATCATGCGGAACACCTCGTCCTGGCTCAGTGTCCCGTCGCCGTCGTGGTCGTGGAGGCGAAACGCGAACATGAGCTTCTCGGTGTCCGTGCCGAGGCACAGCTTACGCACGCCCTCGAGGAACTCCCCCTTCTGGATGACGCCGTCGCCATCGAGGTCGAAAGCCCCGAGCACGCGCCGCGCGAGGTACTCGCTGCGCAAGCCGAGCGCCTTCTTCAGCTCGGTGACGTCGATGACGCCGTCCGCGCCCGCGTGCTTCGCGAAGGCCTTCTCGAGGCTCGCGAGCAGACGGGCGTCGGACCCGGACGGGCGAGGCGCAGGGGCCATGATGGGCCGAGGCTACCGCACACGTGCGCGCGGCGCAGCGGCGGAGACCGTCCGGCTGCGGTCAGGGGTGCTGCGTCGCTTCGATGCGGGCGAGCATCAGCTCCCGCTGCAGCTTGAGGGCCTTCGGCATCGACGCGCCGATGGTCTCGAAGAACTCGCCGTGCGACTCGAGCTCGGTCTTCCACTCCTCGATGTCGATGTGGGTCGCCTCGTCGACTTGCGCCGAGGGGACGTGCAGGCCCGACAGATCGAGGTCGCCGGCCTTCGGCACCCAGCCGAAGAGCGTCTCCTGACCGCCGACGCGCAGCCGCGCGCGATCGACGACCCACTTCAGCACGCGCATGTTCTCGCCGAAGCCCGGCCACAAGAACTTGCCGTCCTTGCCCTTCCGGAACCAGTTGACCATGAACACCTTCGGCGGGTTCGCGATGCGCCCCTGCATGTTGAGCCAGTGGCCGAAGTACTCGCCCATGTTGTAACCGCAGAAGGGGAGCATCGCCATCGGGTCGCGGCGCACGACGCCGACCTTGCCGGTCGCCGCCGCCGTCGTCTCCGAGCCCATCGTGGCGCCGAAATAGACGCCGTGCGTCCAGTGGAAGGCCTGCATGACGAGCGGGATCGTGCTCGCGCGGCGGCCGCCGAAGATGATCGCGCTGATGGGCACGCCCGCCGGATCGTCGTAAAAGCGGCTGAGCGCGGGGTTGTTCGTCGCCGGCGACGTGAAGCGGCTGTTCGGGTGCGCGGCCTTGTCGGGCGAGCCCTTCTTCCACGGGTTGCCCTTCCAGTCGGTGAGCTCGTCGGGGACGGGGCCGTCCTTGCCCTCCCACCACACGTCGGCGTCCTTCGTGAGCGCGACGTTCGTGAAGATGCTGTCGTGGCTGACGGTCTTGATCGCGTTCGGGTTCGACGCCTCGCTCGTGCCCGGCGCGACGCCGAAGTAGCCGAACTCCGGGTTGATGGCGTAGAGGCGGCCGTCCTCGGGGTTCACGCGCATCCACGCGATGTCGTCGCCGACGGTCCAGATCTTCCAGCCCTTGAAGCGCTCGGGCGGGATCATCATCGCGAAGTTCGTCTTGCCGCACGCGCTCGGGAAGGCGGCGGCCACGTACGTCATCTCGCCCTCGGGGCTCTCGACGCCGAGGATGAGCATGTGCTCGGCGAGCCAGCCCTCCTTTTTGCCGAGGTAGCTTCCGATGCGGAGCGCGAGGCACTTCTTGCCGAGCAGCACGTTGCCGCCGTACCCCGAGCCGACGCTCCAAATCGTGTTGTCCTGCGGGAAGTGGCAGATGTAGCGGCGCTCCGGGTTGCAATCGAGCGTCGAGTGCAGGCCCCGGTTGAAGTCGTCGCCGTCGCCGAGCATCGCGAGCGCGGCTTTGCCCATGCGCGTCATGATGCGCATGTTGAGGACGACGTACGCGCTGTCGGTGAGCTCGACGCCGATCTTGCTCATCTTCGAGCCGACCGGGCCCATCACGTACGGCACGACGTACATCGTGCGGCCCTTCATCGAGCCGTCGAAGAGCTTGCCGAGTTTGTCGTACGCGTCCTTCGGCGCCATCCAGTTGTTCGTCGGCCCCGCCTCGTCTTTCGTCGGCGTGCAGATGAACGTGAGCTGCTCGACGCGCGCGACGTCGTTCGGGTTCGAGCGCGCGAGGTAACACCCCGGGAGCTTGCTCGGGTTCAGCGGCGTCAAGGTGCCCGCGGCGACCTCCGTCTCGGTGAGCCGCTTCTTCTCGTCCTCGGAGCCGTCGCACCAGACGATCGCGTCGGGCTTGGTGAGGGCGGCCATTTCGGTCACCCACTTGAGGAGGATCGGGTTCTTGGTGAGGGGAGTCGAGGCAGAGGGGATCGTCATGGTCGGGGTGTTCCTGAGACACGGCTTTACCGCAGAATCGGGCGCGGCGCATCCCCACACAGTGCCCCTTCGCGCACGCGCGGGGAGAAGATTGGAATGCGCGGAGGCCCGGGTTCGTCCAAGATGGTGGAGATGGGCCTTCTGCCGCGCATTCCTGCGACGCCTGCGACGCTCGCGCTGCTGCTCATGGCCGCGGGCGCGGCGAGCGCGGGCTGCAGCACCGCCCACGCGGCGACGCCGCGGAACGTGGCGGCCGCGCCGCCGCCGAAGGACGACGGCAAGTCCGCCAACGGCGAATCGGGCAAGGGCGGCAGTCAGCACTCGGCGGCGCTCGAGCAGCTCAAGATTGGGCCCAGCGACACGCGCGTCGACAAGCAGAACAGCGTGCTCGTCCCGCTGCCGGACGCCGAGCACTGGACGCGCGTGCGGTTCTGGGGCGTGCCGAGCCTCGTCGGCTTTCGCTACGGCAAGGATCACCACGCGGTCGTCGCGGCGTTCATCACGCACGTGGACGACAACACCGTCCAAGGCGCGTGCGCCAAGAGCTTCGAGGCGCTCGCGCAGCCGATGATGGAGGCGTTCGACGTCGAGGTGAAGCACGACGCGCCGCTCGCGGTCATGTGGAACAAGGTGCCGGACGCCGCAAAAATCCCGCCCGTGCCGGTCGACATCGATTCGGTCCTCGCGAAGACGGCGACGATCGGCGCGCGCGAGTCGTACGCCGCCGCGTACGCGACGTACCCGGCGTGGGGCAAGGGCGCGTGCCTCGTCGTCGGCATCTCCGTGCCGGCGCGCGACGACGAGCCGCGCGCGAAGGACGTCCGCGACCGGTTCGCGAAGGAGTGCCTGCCGAACGTGCAGGTCCTCACGAAGGACGAGCCGAAGGAGCGGTTCTGACGCCGGCGTGAGCGCGCGGTCCGCCTTCTTCGTGGTGCTCGTCGCCGCGCTCGCGTTCTCGACGGCGTCGCCGCTCGCGCGCCTCGCCGTCGGCGTACCGCCGCTCACGATCGCCGCCGGCCGCACGCTCGTCGCGAGCGCTGCGATCCTCGCCTTTGCGGGCGCGCCCACGTGGCGCGCCCTCGCCGCGCTCTCGACGCGGCAGCGCCTCGCGCTCGTGGGCGCCGGGGCGCTCCTCGCCGCGCACTTCGCGCTCTACCTGATGGGCCTCGCCGCGACCTCGCTCCCCGCGGCGGTGTCGCTCGTGTCGCTCGAGCCGCTCAGCGTCGTCGTCGCCGCGCGGCTCGCGTTCGGCATTCGCCCGACGCGTCGCGAGGGGGCGGGCGTCCTCGTCGCGACGACGGGCGCGCTCGTCGTCGCGAGCGGGGCGGGGGAGGGAGAGCACCGCATCGCCGGCGACCTGATGGTGCTCGGCGCCGTCGCCGTCTTCGGCGCGTACGTGGCCGCCGCGCGCGGCCTGAGGGACGCAATGCCGCCCGTGCCCTACGCGGGCGCGGTCTATGCAGTCTGCACGTTCCTGCTCGCGCCGCTCGCCGTGCCGGCGGCGCTCGGCGCGCCCGGGCTCCCGGCGTCGTCGTGGCTCGCGGTGCTCGCGCTCGGCCTCGTCCCCACGCTCGTCGGCCACACGCTGCTGCAGAGCGCCGCGCGGAGCGCTCCGCCGGCGATCGTGGCGATGGCGTCGCCGGGCGAGACGGTCGGCTCGCTCGCCATCGGCGCGCTCGCGATGGGCGCGGCGCCGTCGCCGCGCGAGGCGATGGGCGCGGCGCTCGTGGTGGCCGGCGCGACGCTCGCGATCTGGAAGTGAGCTGGACGTGAGCGACGTCAGCTCACGCGCTTGCAGAGCGCGTCGGTGAACTCGCTCGTCGTCGCGGTGCCGCCGAGGTCGCCCGTCCGGTGCTCCTTGCCGCGGTACATCTCGATGAGCGCCGCCTCGATCTTGTAGCCGGCGGTGGACTCGCCGATGTGATGGAGCATCATCACCGCGCTCTGGATCAGCGCCGTCGGGTTGGCGACGCCCTTGCCGGCGATGTCGGGCGCGGTGCCGTGCACGGCCTCGAAGATCGCCGCGTCGACTCCGATGTTCGCGCCCGGCACGATGCCGAGGCCGCCGACGAGGCCCGCCGCCAGATCGCTCAGGATGTCGCCGTACAGGTTCTCGGTCACGATGACGTCGATGCGGTTGGCGTTTCGCACCATGTTCATCGCGCACGCGTCGACGATCATCTCCGCCGGCTCGATCTTCGGGTGCGCGAGCGCCACCTTGCGAAAGACCTCGAGGAACATGCCGTCCGAGAGCTTCATGATGTTGGCTTTGTGAACGGCCGTGACGCGCTTTCGCCCCATGCGCTCGGCGTAGAGGAACGCGTACTCGCAGATGCGCTCGCAGCCCTTCGCGGTGATGAGCTTGATCGACTGGGCGATGCCCGGCATGATCATGAGCTCGAGCCCGGCGTAGAGATCCTCCGTATTTTCTCGGACGATCACGATGTCCGTCCCCTCGAAGCGCGGCTCGACGCCCGGCAGGCTCTTGACGGGCCGCACGTTCGCGTAGAGGTCGAGGGCTTGGCGCAACGTCACGTTGACGGAGCGGAAGCCCTTGCCGATCGGCGTGCCGATCGGGCCCTTGAGCGCGACCTTGTTCTTGCGGACGGAGTCGAGCACCTCGGGGGGCAGCGTGGTGCCGCGCTTCTCGGCGACGGCGGCGCCCGCGTCGTGCGACTCCCAGTCGATGCGAACGCCCGCGGCGGCGAGGACGCGTTGGGTGGCTTCGGCGACCTCGGGCCCGATGCCGTCGCCGGGGATGAGCGTGATGGTGTGACCCATGCACGAGGGACGGTATCACCCGGAGCGCGCCCCGCGCCAGGCGGGGTCGGCGCGTCAAGTGCGGCGGTGTCCTAGACAAAAAGCCGCGCTCCCGGTCGCCGCTGAGCGACGATGGAGCCATGCGCGTCAAGACACAGCCGATCCTCGCGGTCCGCGACGTCCAGGCGTCGGCGCGGTGGTACGCGCGAATCCTCGGCAGTGCGGAGTCGACCGGGAGCCCGCCGAGCGATCACGATCACATCTACCGGCGGATCTACGTCGGCGACGAGCTCGTGCTCCAGCTGCACGCGTGGGACGTGGAGGATCATCCCAACCTCGTCGACGCAGACCGTGCGCCGGTGGGGCACGGCGTGCTCGTCTGCTTCGAGGTCGACGACTACGCCGCCGCGGCCGCGCGTGTCCGTGCGCTGGGCGCGCAGGTGATCGAGGAGAGGGTGAACCCGAACGCGCTCCACCAAGAGTTGTGGGTGCGCGACGCCGACGGCTACGTCGTCGTCCTCGCGAGCCCCGACGGCAGCGTCCATCTGACCGCCGGACCGCAGTGAAAAGCGGCCGCGCGCGACGATAGACCCTCGCCGCGACCCGTTGCCGCCGAGACGATCTCACCGCCGCCGCGCGGTGAAAAGCCGTACTCTTGGCACCGCGTGCCCGAAGCCGAGTCCCCGCTGCCCGCACCTCCCTCGCCCCGCGTCCACCGCGTCGTCGCGAACGGCCTCGATCACCGCGTCCTCGAGTGGACCTCTCCGGAGCCGCGCGCCACCGCGCTCCTCCTCCACGGCTTCATGGACGGCGGCGCCACGTTCGACTTGCTCGCGGCGCCGCTCGCGCGCGCGGGCCTGCGCGTCCTCGCGCCCGATCTGCGCGGCTACGGCGAGACGGCGCGCGTGCCCCTCGGCGGCTACTACCACTTCCTCGACTACGTGTTCGACGTGGCGGACCTCGTCGACCAGCTCGTCCTCTCGGCGCCGCTCTACCTGATTGGCCACTCGATGGGCGGCACCGT
>JAYVXL010000282.1:0-6899 GCA_043785185.1 Myxococcales bacterium | reverse complement strand
CCTCCTCGCGCAGACCGAGCAGATCGCGGAAGGCGCGAGCAAGGTCGCCTGGAGCGATCGCGGCATCTCGGTGGTCGACAAGGTGCGCCGCCTCGACGACCTGCGCGCGCAGGTGAAGCAGCTCGACGTGTGGAAGCAGGAGGGCGCGCCCATCGGCTACCGCTGGGGCATGTACGTCGGCGACGACTTGTACGAGCCCACGCGCGGCGTCTACATCTCGAGCCTGCAAATCGGCTTCGCGGCCCCCACGAAGGCGCGCATCGAGGACGAGCTGCGGTCGGTCACCGAGAAGGCGTCGATGACGACCGACGACTACAACACGTACTTCAACCGCCTCAAGGCGTACCTCCAGGCGTGCGACGTCGATCGGCTCGACGTCGAGTGGGAGACCGGCGCGCTCACCGACGGCTGGGGCCGCGCGCTCGGCGCGAGCGGCAAGGGCGAGAAGGAAGTCCTCCGCCCGCACGTGAACTACTACCTCGAGCTCATGAAGCGGAAGGAGATCCCTCCGTGGACGTGCGACGAGACCCTGAAGAACCGGGTCCGCTCCTTCTTGAAGCGCGTCTCGGCGGCCGATCGCGAGTACAGCGGCCTCATCCGCGACGCGAACGAGAACGTCCCGCCGATCACGCGTGAGACGATCTTCCTCAACACCGCGTTCGGCTCGTACGTCACGAACAAGAGCAGCCCCGAGATCGTCGTCCAGGGCGCGTTCACGAAGATCGGCTGGGAGACGTACGTTCGCGATCGGCTCGGCAAAGATCGCGCGAAGCAGCTCGCGCTCGAGCGCTGGGTCCTCGGCGACACCGACCCGGTCGGCCTCGCCCAGATGGAAAAGCAGCTGAAGGAGCTGCGCGAGCGCTACTTCAACAACTACATCCGCGCGTGGGCCGACTTCCTCAAGGACCTCGACATCCGCAAGCCGACGTCCAACGACGAGGCGCTCGAGGAGCTCCAGGCGCTGTCCGAGCTGCCGTGGCCCTACCTGCGCCTGCTCCGCACGCTCGACGAAAACACGCGCCTCGACCCGAGCGCCACCGAGTTCGCCGAGCAGCAGATCGAGCGTAACCTCAAGATCGGCCTCCAGCAGTCGAGCCCGACCTACCAGATCCTCGCCGACGCCGGCCTCATCGACCCGATCCCGGTTCGCACGCCGCTGCCGCCGGAGCTCGCGTTCCAGCCGATCGTCCGCTTCGGCGTCCCGCCGGGGGTCGTCGACCCGAACAAGCCGCCGCAGACGTCGCTCTCGCACTACCAGGATCGCATCGTGTCGAACGTCGTCGCGATCCTGACCGATCTCCGCGACAGCAAGGGCAAGGGCGTCGAGCCCAAGAACGTGACGACCGCGTTCGAGAACGCCATCCGCACGACGAACGAGCTGCTCACGCCGTCGCAGAGCGGCTTCTCGCGCCCGATCATCTCGCCGCTCCTCCTGAACCCGCTCGAGATGGCGTGGGCCGGCTACAAGAAGGACGCCGTCGGCACCGAGGGCGGTGGCTGGGAGAGCGACGTCTGGAGCAAGTGGCACGCGAAGCTCGAGGACGGCTACCCGTTCTCGGACACGTGGAAGGACGTCAAGGTCCAGGACTACACCGAGTTCTTCCGCCCGGGCGGCCTCCTCTTCGGCTTCTACGACACGAGCCTGAAGGGCTCGATCGAGAAGGTCGGCGACCACTTCGTCCCGAGCACGCGCTTCGGTCACACGCCGGGGTACACGGGCGCGTTCCTCAAGTGCTACGACCGCGGCCTCGAGATTTCGAAGGCCACGTTCCCCGAGAAGAGCGACAAGCCGCTCGTGCAGTTCGAGCTGAACCTGCACAGCGTCTCGGAGAACATCGCGGACGTCACGTTCGACATCAACGGCGTCAGCCACACCTACAAGAACGAGCCCGAGGAGTGGGTGACCGTCGAGTGGCCGGCGAAGGAGCCCAAGAGCGAGCAGAGCCGCATCAAGGTGCACGGCTACAGCAGCCTCGACGAGGAGATCCTGCGGCCGGGCGAGTGGGGCCTCTTCCGCCTGCTCGACGCGGCGCAGAAGATCGAGCCGGGCACCGAGGGCGGCAAGAAGGGCGCGCCCGCCACCATCGTCGTGACCTGGGTGCTGCGCGCGCAGCAAGGGGTCGTCAAGATGGACATCCGGCCGTCGAAGGACGAGAGCGTCTTCCCCTCGTACATCACGCGCAAGCAGCGGGTGTTCAAGCCGTACGTGTGCCCCCGCGTCATCGCCGCAGGCGTTCGGTGACGCTTTGCCGTTCCCGTTCTTCAAGAAAGACAAGAAGGACGGCGGGAGCGTCACGCTGCCGCCCGTACCCATCGCGGTAGGCGCCTACGGCAAGACGCCCAAGATGGGCGACTTCGTGCGCGCCGGCACGCGGCCGCTCCCGAGCTTCGAGCAGTGGATCGAAGCGGGGATGGCCGCGGGCGAGAAGAAGCACGCCGCCGCGTGGCCGAGCGTGTACGGCAAAGGGGCGACGCACGCGTTCGTCTTCCGCCCTCAGGCGCGCGACGGCACGCTGCAGGTCGGTGTGCTCAAGCCGAGCCACGACTCGGTGGGCCGCAAGTTCCCGCTCGTCGTCTTCGCCCAGGTCCCGGAGCGCGAGGTCGTGTCGTCTCCACACCTGCTGCCGCTGGTGCTCGGCGATTTCCTCGAGGCCGCGACGCTCGGCATGACGGACGCGACGGCGCTCACGAGCGCGACCGAGTACGCCGAGCGCATGGCCCGCATCGCGCTCCCGGCGCTCGGCACCGACGGCGCCGCCGCGGAGTACGACGCGTGGGCGAGCAGCACGCAGGTCCGCGTCGCCTGGGGCGCGATTTACGGCAACGCCGACTCGGATGCGCCGCTCTCGACGCTCAAGTCGATCCGCGACGCGCTGAGCCCGTTCGGCGAGCGCGAGAACCTGGCGACGCCGCTCTCGGTGCGCCTCCGCCTCGGCTCCGCCGGCATCGCGGCGGCGGTATTTTGGCTCGACATCGTGCGTCGCATCGCGAAATGGCGCTCCACGACGCCGTCGTGCTTCTGGTCGACGGGCGGCGACGAGGGCTCGATCCTCGTGCAGCTCGGCGTGACGCCGCCCGGATCGCTCGCCGAGCTCTGGCAGCCCGACCTCGACAGCGACCACGTCGTGAACCTGATGAGCACGACGGCGAGCGAGCACCGCGCGCGGCTCGTCGCGAGCTTCTCGCGGCCGCTCGGCGCAGTGCTCGAGAGCGGCGACGCGTCGGTCGCCGAGCTCCTCGGCCTGCTCGACCAGATGGATCCATGAGGGCGCGCGCCGCCGCCGCGCTTTCTGCGCCGCGGGAAACCGCGTAGAAGTTCCCACGAATGGCCGACGTCGTCGAACCGATCGAAGCTCGGATGAGCGCGCTGATCGCGCCCATCCCCGGCGCGAAGCCCGCGGGTGACGATCTGTCGTTCGACGTCGAGTTCGAGAAAGTGAAGGCGGAGGTCGAGAAGCTCGGCGCCGTCACGGGCCAGCCGAATTGGGAGCTCGTCGCGACGTCGAGCGCGAAGCTCCTCTCCACGCGCACCAAAGACATGCGTCTGGCGACGTGGAACTGCGTCGCGCGCATGCACCGCGCGAGCTGGGCGGGCCTCGCCGAAGGCCTCGTCGTCCTCCGCGCCCACTGCGACAAGTACTGGGACACGATGTACCCGGAGCGCCGCCCGCGCGCGCGCGCGAACCTCTTCGGCTGGCTCATCGAGCAGGTCGGGACGACGCAGGAGAGCAAAGACGTCCAGCTCTCCGACGCGGACCCGCTCAACGCATGCGAGCTGCTCTTCAAGGATCTGGACGACATCCTCGGCAAACATCTCGGCGAGATGCACCCCGGTCTAGGGATCGTGCGACGCCTCGTCGCGTCGCGCATCGCCGCGGTGCCGCAGCCGGAGCCGGCGGTCGAAGCGTCGCCGAACGGCCCCCCCACCGACGCGCGCGAGCGGCCCGCCGCCGGAGCCGTGACGCAGTCCGGAGGGCAATCGCCCGCGCCCGCCGCCCAGGTCGTTCGCGTCGCGGCGCCCTCGATCGGCGCGGTCACAAGCGTCGCCGACGTCGACGCGGCCCTCTCCAAGTGCGAGCGGGCGATCCTCAGCGCCGCAAAGGCGCTGCTGCAGGCCGACCCGTCGCGCCCGTGGGTATACTTCCTCACGCGCGCGGGCGCGTGGCTCGCCATCGGCGAGCTGCCGGAGGCGGTCGGCAACGTCACCTACGTGCCGCCGCCCGACCCGGGCGTCGTCGGCGATCTGCAGGGGCACGTGGCGAACGCGCGCTGGGCCGACGTGCTGCGCCAGGCGGAGGCTGCTGTCGGCGACTACCCGTACTGGCTCGACCTGAACTTCTGGGTCGCGCGCGCCCTCGAGACGATCGGCGGCACGTCGAAGCAGGCGGCCGGTGTGGTCGGGTCGATGACGCTCGGCTTCGTCGACCGGTACCCCAACGTCGTCAACCTCTCCTTTCGCGGCGGGATGCCGTTCGCCGGCCCGGACACGCAGCAATGGCTCGAGGGCCTGCGGCGCGCCGGCGGCGACACCGGGCCTCAAGACGCCGCGATCGAGGCCGACAACAAGGATCGGGAGGGGAAAATCGCCGCCGCCCGCGAGGCCATCGCGGCAGGGCGCGTGGGAGACGGCGTGGGGCTCCTCGTGCAGCTCGCGCGCCGCTCGCCCGACGCCCGCAGCGCCTTTCGCCTCGAGCTCGAAGCCTCCAAGCTCGCGCTCGAAGCCCAAAAGCCGGGCGTCGCGCGCCCAATTCTCGAGGGCCTCCTCCGCCAGATCGACGCCCGGGCGCTCGAGACGTGGGACCCCGAGCTGTGTGTGTCCGTGTATTCTTCGCTCTTGTCGTCGCTTCGCGCAGCAAATCCACCAATTGTTGACGCGGAGCACCGGGAAGCGTTCATAATTGAGAAGATATGTCGCCTGGACCCCGCCCTGGCGGTCCGCATGGGTCTCTAGGCGCGCCAGGGCAACAGGGAGAACGCGTCGTACCCACGCGTAGTTGAAAGAGGAACTTGAATGGCGAAGCAAGGATCAGTCGCTCCCAAAGAGCGCATCAACGTGACGTACAAGCCTGCGACGGGCGACGCGCGTGAGGAGGTCGAGCTCCCCCTCCAAATGCTTTTCATCGGCGACTACACGGGCCGACCGGACCCGCGGCCGCTCGAGGACCGCAAGCCGATCAACATCGACAAGGACAACTTCCAACAAGTCCTATCGGAGCAGAACCTCTCGCTCGACATGACGGTCCCCGACCAGCTCTCGGGTGAAAAGGACGCGAACCTCGCCGTCAGCCTCAAGTTCAAGAACCTCGGAGACTTCGGTCCCGAGTCCGTGGCCGAGCAGGTGCCCGAGCTGAAGCGGCTCCTCGAGCTGCGCAAGGCGCTCACGGCGCTCAAGGGTCCGCTCGGCAACGTCCCCGCGTTCAAGCGCAAAATTCAGGCGCTCCTCAACGACAGCGGGCAACGCGAGAAGCTCGTCAAAGAGCTCGGCATCAAGGGCGACGAAGGGGAGGGTGGCTGATCATGGCGGACCCCAAAGCCGCGCCGGCCGCAGGCGCCGCCGCCGAAGCGACCACCGAGACCTCGCTCCTCGACGATATCCTCAGCGAGACCGCGCTCAAGCCGACGGACGAGGGCTACGACGTCACGCGCAAGGGCGTGCAGGCGTTCATCTCGGAGCTCCTGGCGCCGGGTCGCCGCGAGAAAGTCGACCGCGCTTTCGCGGACGCGCTCATCGCCGAGATCGACGGGAAGATCTCCAAACAGCTCGACGCGATCCTCCACCACCCCGATTTCCAGCGGCTCGAGAGCGCGTGGCGCGGGCTCAAGTTCGCGGTCGACCGCATCGACTTCCGCGAGAACATCCACGCCGAGCTCCTCAACTGCAGCAAGGAAGACTTGCTGAACGACTTCGAGGACGCGCCGGAGATCATGAAGAGCGGTCTCTACAAGACCGTCTACACCGCGGAATACGGCCAGTTCGGCGGTAAGCCGTACGGCGCCATCTTCGCGAACTACGAGTTCGGCCCTGGGCCGCAGGACATTCTTCTCCTTCAGAAATGCGCCGCGGTCTCGGCCATGTCGCACGCCCCGTTCTTCGCGTCGGCGGGGCCGCAGTTCTTCGGGGACAAGGACTTCCTCAAGCTCCCGAACCTGAAGGACCTGAAGGCCATCTTCGAAGGCCCGCAGTACGCCAAGTGGCAGTCGTTCCGCGAGTCCGAGGACTCACGCTACGTCGGCCTCCTGATGCCGCGCTTCCTCCTGCGCATCCCGTTCGGCCCGGCGACGGTCCCCGTCCGTTCGTTCAACTACCAGGAGGAGACGGTCGGGACACACGACTCTTACCTCTGGGGCAACTGCACGTACGCGTTCGCGACGCGCATCGCCGACAGCTTCGCCAAGTACCGCTGGTGCCCGAACATCATCGGCCCGCAGTCGGGCGGCGCGGTCGAGGACCTGCCTCTCCACCAGTACGAGGCGATGGGCGAGATCCAGACCAAGATCCCGACCGAGGTCCTCATCAGTGAGCGTCGTGAGTTCGAGCTTTCGGAAGAAGGCTTCATCGCCCTCACCTTCCGCAAAGACAGCGACAACGCCTGCTTCTTCTCGGCCAACAGCTGCCAGAAGCCGAAGTACTTCGGTCAATCGGCCGAAGGTCGCGACGCCGAGCTCAACTACCGTCTCGGTACGCAGCTCCCGTACATGTTCGTCATCTGCCGCATCGCGCACTACCTCAAAGTGCTCCAGCGCGAGCAGATCGGTACCTGGAAAGAGCGTGGCGATCTCGAGCGCGAGCTCAACACCTGGATCAACCAGTACGTCGCCGACATGGACGCGGTATCGCCCGCCGTCCGTGGCAAGCGTCCGCTGCGTCAGGCCCAGATCATCGTCACCGAAGTCGAGGG
>JAYVXL010000281.1:0-2054 GCA_043785185.1 Myxococcales bacterium | reverse complement strand
CCGCGCCGTCTTCGTAGCGCGCTCGATCGGCGCACGTGCGCGTGACGCCCACCACGCTCGTCGGAACGGGCGGGTCGAACGTCGGCCCGCCGTCGGGGCCGGCGAGCGCGCCCGCCTCGGCGAGCGTCCCCGAGACGTCGTAGTACCAATCCTTCACGACGGACTTGTCGTCGGTCTTCTTGCCCAGCTTGCATCCCGCGATGACGCCCGCGCGCGGGCAGAGGCCAGGACCAGGGGTCGCTTGGTGTTGGCTTCGGCAGTCGTCCGCGAACTGGCTCGCCGCGAGCGTCGCGATGACCTCTTGGCAGAACGCCGAGGCCTGACCGCCATCGCTCACGAACCTTCGATCGCAGTGGGCGTCCGCCGTCGCTCCGCCGAAGTCTGCGCCGGTCACCGCCACGCTCGTGATGACGCCGCACGCGAGGGTCGCCCCGGCGAGCGCCACGAGCGCGGACGCGAGGACGTTCGAACGGCTCACGCGTCACGACTATAGTCGCGCCCCGGCCGCGCGCCACAGCCGGCCGCGCCACCCCACGCGAGCGCGCGCGTCAGCCCTTGACGCCGTGACCGAGCTTCTTGGGGCCGTCTTGGAAGAGGATCATCACGTTGGTCGCCTCGATGGCGACGACGATCCCTTTGCCGAACTTCGGGTGCACGATGAGCGCGCCCTTCGCGTAGCGATCCGACATGGCGTATTTGTGAAAGTCGCCGTCGGCCTTGGTGGCCACGTGCTCGTCCCAGTTGCGCTCGGGCTCCTTCGGCTTGGCGAAGTAGTCGTCCTCCCCGGCGTCGGTCGCTTTTTCGAATGTCCGCTGCTTGGCGCGCTTGATCGACATTTGCCCGGTCCTCTTAGCGCATTTTCAGGCCGCGCGGAACCTCGGGGCACAATCCTTTTGGCCGCCGGCGCCGCGTCGCGGTCGGGTCGGTGGTTTCCGTCGCGTTTGCGGACCGATGCAGGCGCCGTCCGGTGCGGCGTCCGTTTGGCCGAAACAATCGCGGGCGTCGTGCCGATGGGGAAACGAAAGGAGTCTCACCATGAAGTCCCAGTCCCACCCCGCTCCGTCCCTGATCCTCGAGGCCGCCAAGGCCACCCTCGCCCGCGCGCGCGCCGCGGAGGCGAAGATCGATCCGCGCGTGCTCGACCGCTTCGAGAAGAAGCTGCGCATGACCGAGGCCGCCGTCGCTCGGAAAGCGGGCCAGACGACGAGCGACGGGCTCGGCGCGGTCCTCGCGCGCGCGGAGAAGAGCGCCGGCGGCGCGCCGCGAACGGCCGATCAAGCGCGCGCGCTCGAGGTCTTGCGGGCCGAAGTGCGGCGCCGCGAGGAGGGGATCGCCAAGGACGGCGCATCGGCGCTCACGCTCGCGCGCACCCTCGCCGCCGACGCGGCGCGCCTCGACGCGCTCGCCGCGCGCACGCCGAGCACGCCAAAGAAGCCGAAGAGCCCGAAGAGCCCGGCCAAGAAGACCGCGCCGGCGCGGCCGCCGAAGAAGGCCTCCGCCGCGCGGTGACCCTCGCGGGCGCGTGAAAGGCGATCTACGCTCCGGCCCCGCATGGCCAAGCGGTCACCGCTCCCACCCCGGCAGCGTCACGACGAGCTCGTGCGCGAGCTCGAAGCGCACAACTATCGGTACTACGTACTGGACGATCCCAGCACATCGGACGCCGCGTACGACGCGAAGATGCGCGAGCTCCGGGCGCTCGAAGGAGAGCACCCGGAGCTCGTGACGCCGCTGTCGCCCACGCAGCGCGTGAGCGGCGAGCCGCGCGCGGGCGTCGTCAAGGTGAAGCACGAGCAGCGGATGTTCTCGCTCGACAACTCGTACTCCGAGGAGGACATGGCGGAGTTCGCGCGCCGCGTGAAGGACGGCCTGCCGGACGGCGAGGTGCCCAGCTTCGTCGTCGAGCCGAAGCTGGACGGCGCGAGCGTCGAGGTGCTCTACGACGGCGGGCGGCTCGTGCAAGCGAGCACGCGCGGCGACGGCGAGACGGGCGAGGACATCACGCACAACGTCCGGACGCTGCGCGGCGTCCCGCTGCGCATCGCGCACGCGGG
>JAYVXL010000280.1:0-6921 GCA_043785185.1 Myxococcales bacterium | reverse complement strand
AGAAGGTCGACACCGTCCCAGGCATCGCGGGTCCTCTGTTCATCGGCCCCTTGGCGCGGCTCTTCAGCGTCTGCGCGTCGACCCCGTTCGTCTTGCCGGTGTGATCGCCGGTGCCGACGTCGTGATGGCTGCCGGCGCCGCCCTGGCCGTCGCCCTGTCCTTGCCCCTGGCCTCGGCCGGGGACAGGGATCGCCCCGGCGCCGGGGCCCTGGCCTCCCGGCTTCTCCCCGGGCTGCGGTGCGCCCGGCGAGCCGAGGCCCTTCTCCGTGTCCTCTGCACCCTGCTGCGCGCCGTCGAGCGCCCTCTGGCGCTTGGCCTCGTCGCTCTCGGTGTCGTCGTTCGCCATGTCGCGCAGGCGATCCTCGAGGCGCTTCTGTCCCTCCGGCGTCGACAGGTCGTCCGCGAGATCCTTCAAGTCTTGTGTGTCGCCGCCCTGGCCGCGGTTGGCCTGCTCCTTCTGCATCTTGCGGAGCTTGTCGGCGAGCCGCCTGCGCTCTTTTGGCGTCAGCTTCTCGAGCGCCTCGCGCATCGACTCGGCGAGCTTCTTGGCGGCGGCGTCCGTGCCCTTGCGATCGAGCGCCTCCGCCTCCGCGCGCAGCTCGTCGCTCGACATTCCGGCCTTGTCCATCGCCTCGGCGAGATCGCGGAGCGCGTCGGCGCGCGCGCCGCGGCGGTCCATCGCGCTCTCGGCGTCCCCGAGCGCCTTGCCCACGTCCGGCGCGCCGCCCTTGTTCGCCGCGCTCTTCGCGTCCTCGAGCGCCTTCTTCGCGAGCGCGCGGTCGGCCTTCTCGCGCTGGTTGGCGAGCCTCTCGAGCTCCGCGTCCATGCGCTCGAGATCGTGATCGCCGAGCGCTTTGCCCGCCTTCTTCGTGAGCTCGCTCTCTTCCAGCTTGCCGACCGCGCTCTCCATGCCCGCGCGCTTCTCACCGGCGCCGAGCGAGAGGCGCTCCTCGGCGAGCGCGTCCTCGATACGCGCGATGCGATCCTGCGCGTCGCGCTTGGCGAGGCCGGCGGCGAGCTCCTCCTTCAGCTTCTGCGCGTCCTTGGCGAGCTTCTTCAGGCGCTCGCGCTGCGCGTCGTCGCGCGCGTCCACCTGGGCGAGTTGGGCGATCTTCTCGAGGCCGTCGGCGGTCTTCATCTGCACGTTGCCCGCGCCGGGCAGCGTCGCCGTCACGCGGGCCGCGGGCAGCGGCGCGCGCGCGATGGCCACGAGCGCGAGCGCGGCGAGCGGCGCCAGCGCGTGCACGGGGCGCAGAAAAGGAGGGCGCGCGCGTCGCGCGTCGCGCGAGGCCAGCGCCGCCGTCGCGCGCGTGATCACGACGGCGCGCGCCGCGTCCTCGGCGTCGGCGCCTCGCTGCAGCTCCACCGCCGTCGCGATGGTCTCCTCGGTCTCGAGTCGATCGTCGAGGTAGAGCGCGACGTCGGTGTCGCTCCAGCGCGCGCGGCGCGCGCGCGCGAGGCCGACGACCGCGCCGAGCGCGCCGACCACGGGCGCGACGAGGCGCAGCGCGCCGTGCCGCGTCCTCCACGCGAGCGCCGCCGGCACCATCGCGAGCGCGAGCCCGAGCGCCGCGCCGGTGAGCGCGTGACGAAGCGCGAGGCGTGCGCGGACGCGTCGCGCCCACCGCCGGAAGAGGGGGGCGAAGCGCATGGCGTCGGAGGTTCGTTCGTCGCTCGTCACGTGGCCTCGAAGGTGACCGGTGCCCGTCGCTCAACGTATCGCAAGGGGAGACGAGCCAGGGTCTCCCTCCATTCCTCTCTCCAAGAGGCGCGGCCCGAAGGGCCCCCCGAGCGGTCGACGGGACGGCGCGAAGGGTCGCGGACGGGCCGCCTGGGCTCCCGCCGACCCCCGTCGGCGGGCGCGCCGACCTGGATCCATGGACCCCCAGGGATTTCGCGGCCTTCACCCAGTGAGACTGGAATGATGCAGGGGCGGAACGCCTCCACTTCGGTGAAACACCACAAATTCAAAAGGTTTGGGGGCCGTTTTCACCGTTCCGGACGGCAGGGGCTCGCCGCCGGGGCTGGCGCGGCGCCTGCATTACTATACGTCGCGAACCCCCTCTCTCCCCTTCTTTGGAGGTTACGACGTGCTCCCCTTCACCAAGCGACCCAACCGACCCGAAGACTCCGAAGTCGTGGACTCCGGCGAGATCGAGGTCGTTCGCGTGGCCCCGAGCGCTCCGCCGGCGCGCGCCGGCGGCACGGGTCGCACGATGAGCGCGCCGACGTCGCAGCGATACCCCGCCCCTCCGAGCGACCGCCCCCGCGTGTTCGAGCGCTCGGGCGACGACGAGATGACCACGGTGATGGCCTCGAAGCGCGGCTCGTCGTTCCCGCCCGCGAGCGCGCAGGCGCCCCGCTCCACGACGCGTCCGCGCGGCCGTGGCGAAGACGACGAGAGCACGATGCTCCGCCCGATGACGCCCGCCCAGTCGTTCTCGCCGCGCCCGCCGCCGAGCGCGCGCAGCGTTCCGCCGCCGGCGATGGTCCGCCCCGCCTCGTTCGTCCCGCCGCCGCCGCCCGCTTCAAACGGCTACGGCCTCCACATTCAGACGCCGCCGACGATGCTCGGCCACACCGCGATCCCCGCGGAGATCCGCGCGCAGGCGCTCGCGTCCGTGCGCGCGCACCAGTCCGGCCAGGTCGGCGCGTTGCCGTACAACATGCCGTCGCCGCCCGTCAGCGGCACGATCCCGCCGGCGCCGCCGAGCGACCCGTTCATCAACCCGCCGGCCACCGTCATCACGACGCGAACGCGCGTGCTCATCGGCCGTCCGACGATGTCGTGGGCCGCCGCGCTCCTCGCCATGGGCGTGTTCGTCGGGCTCGTCACCGCCGTCGTCGCGCGGGGCGATGCCGACTCGATCCTCGACGCGACGGCCTCCTTCGTCGATCCCGCGCACTCGACCGCGCGCGCCGCTGCGGCCTCGCAGCCCGTGCAAGCGCTGCCCGCGCTCGCCACGCTCCCCATCGCCCCGCCTGCTGCCGCGCCGATCGCGCCGCCGGTCGCCGTTGCGCCGGCCGCCATGGCGCCCGCGTCGATTTTGCCGCCCGCCTCGACGCCGCCGTCCGCCCCGGTCCAGCCGGCCACGCCCGTACAGGCGTACGCGCCGACGCCGCCGGTCGCGCAGCCGCTGCCGCCCATCCCGCTCACCGACTCGCGCGTCGGCGATCCGACGAAGACGGTCGCGGCCAATGACCTGCCGTCCGCGAACGCGGCGCCGGAGAAGCCGAAGCCGGTCGCGTACGTCGCTCCGAAGCCCGAGACGCGCTACGTCGCGCCGCGCGCGTACGCGCGCCCGGCCGCCGCTGCGCCCGCTCCGCGCCCCGCGGCGGCCCGCGCCGCGCGCAAGGCCGCGGCTGCCGCCGATGACGAAGGCGCCGCGGCGGCCGACAAGCTCGCGCGCGAGCAGCTCGAGGCGGCGCTCAAGTAACCCGCGGCGCGGCGAAGACGCCCGACTCAATGGACGAGCATAGACGAGCATGATTCTCGTCCCTCGAACCATGCTCATCCATTGAGCTTCCGTCCTGGTTGGCTCCGCCCCCGCCACTTCGTGTCGGGCCCCCCCGGTTTCGCCTTCGGCGAGCGTCGTGCTGCGCACGCCGTAGGCGCCGTGCGCAGCACGGTTCGCCGAAGGCGAGTCGGGGAGGCTCGAGAGCGGAGCGAGCGAGGGGGACGAAGTCCCCACCTGAGGAAGAACGAAGTCACTGAGCTCGATTCGAGGGACGAGAATCGCGCTCGGTGATTTAGTTCGGGCAGACCTGCCCCGCGCAGGTCGCGCCGCCGACCTGGCACTTGGTGCCCGGCGCGATGCACACGTCCTGATCGCAGCAGCCGCCGCCGTTGCACGTCTGCCCGGCGCAGCAAGCCTGCCCTGCGCCGCCGCACTTCGAGCACGTGCCGCCGTTGCAGGCCAGGGCGGGCCCGCACGTGTCGCCCGCGCAGCACGCCTGACCGTCCGCGCCGCACGGGTTGCACTTTCCGCTCTGGCAGCTCACCCCGCCCGCCGTGCACTGCTGCCCGTTGCAGCAATTTTGGGCGACGCCGCCGCAGGTGCCGCAGCTGCCCGCCGCGCACAGGGGCCCGCCGGTGACGCCGGGGCACGCCGAGCCCGCCGCGATGCACGCGTTGCCGACGCAGCACCCGCCCACGCCGCACGCGCTGCCGAAGCAGCACTCCTGGCCGGGGCCGCCGCACGCCGCGCAAATTCCGGCGCCGCCCCCGCCGCGGTTGCACACCGCGCCGGTCGCGCACTGGTCCCCCGCGCAGCACGCCTGGCCGGGGCCGCCGCACGGCGCGCAGGCGCCGGCCGAGCACACCGCACCGGTCGCGCACTTCGCGCCGGTCGTGCAACAGGCGGCGCCGAGCGCGCCGCACGCGGTCGAGCCGTCGGCGAGCGTCCCGCTGCTGCCGCTGCTCCCGCTCGAACCGCTGCTCCCGCTGCTGCCGCTGCTCCCGCTCGACCCGCTCGCGCCACTGCTCCCACTCGCGCCGCTGCTCCCACTCGCCCCGCTGCTGCCGCTCGCGCCGCTGCTCCCGCTCGACCCGCCGCCTCCGTCGTCGGCGCCGACAAACGCCGTCGTCGAGTTGCTGCCGCCGCATCCCCAGACGATCCCGACCCCCAACCCCACGAGCGCGACGGTCCGAGCTAAGCCCAATGAGCGCATGGATGTGTCCTCCGTTCGTGATCCTCAGTGGAGACGCGACGGCCGGAGGTTGCAACAATTCGACACCCGCAGGGCGCGGCGTATCTGCGGCGTTTCACGCCTTCTGCGCGCGTGTGCGACGGCGCCTCCCACTTTCGCGCGAACCGCCGGGGCCGTTGCGGTAGAACCCTCCCGTCATGCCCGAATTCATCTTCACGATGCGCGCGGTCACCAAGGTCCACCCGCCGGACAAGAAGGTCCTCGACAACATTCACCTCGCGTTTTACCCCGGCGCGAAGATCGGCGTCATCGGCGCGAACGGCTCCGGCAAGAGCTCGCTCATGCGCATCATGGCGGGACTCGACACGACGTTCGGCGGCGACGCGAAGCCGTTCCCCGGCACCAGGATCGGCTACTTCGCCCAGGAGCCGGACCTCGGCGCGGCGAAGACGGTCTGGGACTCGGTGAGCGAGGGCGTCGCGGAGACGCAGGCGCTGCTCACGCGCTTCGAAGAGATCGGCACCGCGCTCGGCGAGCCGATGGAGGGCGACGCGATGGAGAAGCTGCTCGAGGAGCAGTCGCAGCTCCAGGACAAGATCGACAGCAAGGACGCGTGGAACCTCGATCGCCACGTCGAGCTCGCGATGGACGCGCTGCGCGTGCCGCCGAAGGACGCGAAGATCGAGCACCTCTCGGGCGGCGAGAAGCGCCGCGTCGCTTTGTGCCGCCTGCTCCTCTCGCGGCCGGACATGCTCCTGCTCGACGAGCCGACCAACCACCTCGACGCCGAGTCGGTCGCGTGGCTCGAGCGCTTCCTCCACGAATACCCGGGCACCGTCGTCGCCGTCACCCACGATCGCTACTTCCTCGACAACGTGGCCGGCTGGATCCTCGAGCTCGATCGCGGCCGCGGCTACCCGTTCGAGGGCAACTACTCCGGCTGGCTCGAGCAAAAGGCCGCGCGCCTCGCGCAAGAAGAGAAGACGGAGTCCGCGCGACGCCGCAAGCTGCGCCAGGAGCTCGAGTGGGTGCGCTCGTCGCCGCGCGCGCGGCAGGCCAAGAGCAAGGCGCGCTTGCAGGCGTACGACCAGCTCATGGCCGAGGCGCAGAAGACGACGGACGGCGGCGCGGAGATCACGATCCCGCCGGGCCCCCGGCTCGGCGATCTCGTCATCGAGGCGACCGACCTCACGAAGGGGTACGCCGGCAAGCCGCTGATGGAGGGCCTCTCGTTTTTGCTCCCGCGCAGCGGGATCGTCGGCGTCATCGGCCCGAACGGCGCGGGCAAGACGACGCTCTTCCGCATGCTCGTCGGCCAAGAGAAGCCAGACTCGGGCACGCTGAAGCTCGGCGAGACGGTCAAGATCTCGTACGTCGATCAGTCGCGCGACGCGCTCGAAGGCGACAAGAGCGTCTGGGACGTCATCACCGGCGGCGCGCAGACGATCCTGCTCGGCAAGCGCGAGGTGAACAGCCGCGCGTACTGCACGACGTTCAACTTCAAGGGCAGCGATCAGCAGAAGAAGGTGAAGGACCTCTCGGGCGGCGAGCGCAACCGCGTTCACCTCGCCAAGTTGCTGAAGGACGGCGGCAACCTCATCCTCCTCGACGAGCCGACCAACGATCTCGACGTCGAGACGCTGCAGTCGCTCGAGGACGCGCTGCTCGCCTTCCCGGGCTGCGCGGTCGTCATCAGCCACGACCGTTGGTTTTTGAACCGCATCGCGACGCACATCTTGGCGTTCGAGGGCGGCGCCAAGGAGCCGAGGGTGACGTGGTTCACCGGCAACTACGAGGACTACGAGGAGGACCGCAAGAAGCGCCTCGGCGGCGACGCGGACAAGCCGAAGAAGTTCAAGAAGCTGCAGTCGTGACGCGCCTGACGCGCGGCGGCGTTTGACCCGGGGTCCCGAGCGGGCTATAGAAGGCTTCGCGTAGTCGGGTGGGGCCTCGTTCCTAGAGTGAGGGACGCCCGGCGCGCACGGGAACATCGCTGAAATCGGCTAGGGGTGCCGTGCACCTCGCCTCCGCTCCTGCTCGCAGGGCGGCGGTTCAGCCCGGCGGTGTCGAAAAAGAGAACGGAAAACGACACATGACGTTCACGGAAGCTGCCGCGGAGGTGCTCCGCTTGGCTGGCAAGGCGCTCCACTACAAGGAGATCACCGAGCTCGCGATCGAGAAGAACCTCCTCTCCCACGTAGGGAAGAGCCCCGAGGTGACGATGGGCGCCCGCCTCGCGGCGCTCCTCAAGAAAGAGGACAAGACCAACCC
>JAYVXL010000279.1:0-2056 GCA_043785185.1 Myxococcales bacterium | reverse complement strand
TCACCTCGCGCCGCGCCGCGCGAACCTCGTGCTCTCGGACGTGGACGACGTCGGCTGCCAGGAGACGGCGCGCCTCGCGCTCGCCGCGGGCGCGGCGTCCGCCGAGTGCGTGCGCTGCGACGTCTCGAAGCTCGAGGACGTGCAGGCCCTCGAGGCCGCGACCAAGGGCGACGTCGACCTCGTCGTGAACAACGCCGGCGTCTCGAGCGGAGGCAACATCGGCGAGGCGCCCATCGAGGATTGGCGGTGGACGCTCGACATCGATCTGTTCGGCGTCATCTACGGCTGCCACGTCTTCGTGCCGCGCCTGCGCAAGCAGGGCCACGGGCACGTGCTCAACGTCGCGTCGGCGGCGGGGCTGCTCACGGCGCCGGGCATGGGCGCGTACAACGTCGCGAAGGCCGGCGTCGTCGCGCTCTCGGAGACGCTCGCCGGCGAGGTCACCGGCACGAAGCTCGGGGTCACCGTGCTCTGCCCCACGTTCTTCAAGACGAACATCGTGAAGGGCGGGCGCTTCTCGAACGAGAAGGAGCGGGCGTTCGGGCAGAAGATGGTCGACCGCGGCAAGACCGCGGAGTCGATCGCGGCAGCGGCGATCAAGAGCGTGGAGAAGAACGAGCTCTACTGCGTGCCGATGGCGGACGGGCGGTGGTTCTGGCGGCTCAAGCGGGCGGCGCCGGCGTCCTACCGGACGCTCGTGGGCCTCGTCGCCGCGCGAATGAAGCCCTGACAGCGCGCCCTAGGCGCGCACAAACTCGTTCGCTAGCGAAGGAAATCGTGACCTACCAAGCTCGTTCGCTAGCGAACGAATTTCGACGATCCGCGGAGATTTCCCGCTCGGGCACTATTGACCTTCATTCAATAGACGCTACGTTCATTGAACCGGAGTCAATAACGATGATGGAAGCAGCCTCCACCGCGATCCCTGCCGCACGCCGCCCCCTCCAGCCCCGCAACCCCGGCGTCGCCATCGACGCGTCGATCCCCCGGCACTGGTTCGGCGGCAACGCGTGGGCTACCCACGTCGTCAACGGCGTGAACCTGCTCTTCCCCGCCGGCGAACGTTTCTTCGTCCGCTCGGTGAACCACTTCTTGAAAGACGTCGCCGATCCGCACCTCGCCGCGCAGGTCCGCGGCTTCTTCGGCCAGGAGGGGCGGCACGCGAAGGAGCACGAGCGCTTCTTCGAAGTGCTGGAGGAGCAGGGCTACGAGATCCGGCGCTTCCTTCGGGTGTATGAGGCGATCGCGTTCGGCTTCATCGAGCGCGTCGCGCCGCCAGAGCTGAGCCTCGCGACGACCGCGGCGTGCGAGCACTTCACGGCGCTGCTCGCCGAGCAGGGGCTCGGCGACGGCGACCTCGACCTCGCGCACCCGACGATGAAGCGCCTGCTCCTCTGGCACGCCGCCGAGGAGATCGAGCATCGCGCGGTCGCGTTCGACGTGCTCCGCGCGGTCGCGCCGAGCTACGCGCTGCGCATGGCCGGCCTCGCGATGGCGGCGACGCTCCTCGGCGGCTTCTGGATGCTCGCGACCACGTCCCTGCTCGTGCAGGAGAAGGACTGGGGACGTTTGCTCCGCGACGAAAAGCTCGCGCGCGAGCACATGGCCTCGGACAGCGTCTTCCGGCGTGGCATCGCCCAATACATGAAGCGGGACTTCCACCCGTCCCAGGCGGACACCGATCACCTCGCCGCCGACTACCTCGCCAGCGTGGGCCTGACGTGAAGGCCGCCGGCAACGAGCACGGCCACGTCGTCATCGTCGGCACCGGCTTCTCGGGGCTCGGGATGGCGATCCGGCTGAAGCAGTCGGGGGTCCACGACTTCACGATCCTCGAGGCCGCGAGCGGCGTCGGTGGGACGTGGCGCGCGAACCACTACCCGGGCGCCGCGTGCGACGTCGAGTCGCACCTGTACTCGTTCTCGTTCGAGCCGAACCCGAAGTGGTCGCGCACGTTCGCGCCGCAGGCGGAGATCCTCGCGTACTTGGAGATGTGCGTGGAGAAGTACGGGCTCGCGCCGCACATCCGCTTCGGCAGCGCCGTCACGAGCGCGCG
>JAYVXL010000278.1:0-6926 GCA_043785185.1 Myxococcales bacterium | reverse complement strand
CGGCGGCGCCGTGGTCGCCGAGGTGGGCGCGGGCGGCGGTCGGCGCGTGCGGTTCCACTGCCACAGGCCGACCATGCCGACGACGCCTACCAGCGCCGCGCCGATCGCCGCCGCGCGCGCCCGCGCCGGCGCGCCCGCGGACGTGGGCGGCGGCGGCGTGACGCCGGCGTGCGCGCCCAGGCGGGGGGAGGACGGCGGCGCGACCGGAATGATGGCCGACGAGACGCTCGACACCGGCGGCGCGGTGCGCGGCGCGACCAGAGGAGACCCCGAACGCCTGCGGCTCTCGCTCGGCTCGCTGCGGCTCATCCACTGCCGCACCGCCTCGCGCTGCGCGTCGAGGTCCGCGCCGAGGACGACCTTGAGGAGATCCGCTACGTCACGCGTCGACCCGAGCACGCCGCAAACGCGCGCCGCCGACTCGAGCGCGTCGGCCATCTCGAGCGCCGAGCCATAGCGCGCGTCGCGGTCGCGCGAGAGCGCGCGCGTCACGACCCGTTCGAGCTCCGGCGGGATGTCCGGCTCGAACTCGCGCAGGTTCGGGATCGGCAAATACAAGAGGCGGTTCAGCGTCTCGGCGTCACCCTCCGACTTGAAGAGGCGACGGAAGGCGAGCAGCTCCCAGAGAATGACGCCGGCCGCGAAGACGTCGGCCCGCCGGTCGATCGACTCGCCGCGCGCCTGCTCGGGCGCCATGTACGCGAGCTTGCCCTTCAGGTGACCGGACTTGGTCGTCGACAGGCGCGACGCCGCGCGCGCGACGCCGAAGTCGGTGAGCCGCGAGGTGCCATCGATCGCGACGAGGACGTTCTGCGGCGACACGTCGCGGTGGACGACCTCGAGCCCCCTGCCGTCGTCGTCCTTCACCTCGTGCGCAGCGTGGAGGCCCGCGAGCGTGTCGAGGACGATGCGCACGCCGACGTTCCAAGGGACGCGCCGCTCGTTCTGCGCGCAGCGACCGAAGAGGCGCGCGGCGGTGTCGCCCTCGATGTACTCCATCACGATGTAGTAGCCCTTGTCGTCCGACTGCCCGATCTCGAGGATCGACACGACGTGAGGGTGGTGGATGCGCGCGGCGAGGCGCGCCTCGTCGAGGAACATCTTGACGAAGTCGGGGTCGCGCGCGAGGTGCGGGTGCAGCCGCTTGATCGCGTACGTGCGCTGGAATCCGGCCATCCCGGACAGGCGCGCGAGGAACACCGTGGCCATCCCGCCGCTCGCGAGCTCCGCGATGAGCTCGAAGCGATCGAGCCTTTCCCCCTCGCCGTCGATGGAAAGCAGCTTGGTCAGGGCAGACGCCTCCCTCGCTGGAGTATCCCACAAAGGGGGCCGGTCGGCTCAGAACATGCCGTAAACCCCGAGCGGCGAGACGAAAACCTCGGGCTTTGGGCGCCCGTCGCCCGCGGCCCCCGCGCCCGGTAGGCGAATCCAACCGACGGCCGACGAGGTCGACGCCGGCGGGGACGGACCCCACTGCGTGAAAAACACTCCGACCACGGCGGTGACGAGGGCCAGGCCCGCCGTCGCCCCGAGCAGCACGTTGGTGCGCAGCTGCGCTTGCAGCCCGCGCTGGTAGGTCGGGCAGCTCTCGTCTCGCCCGGCGCAGTCGCGCCGAACCGCGTCGGCGCCGGGGTTCGCTTTGGCGTCGAGCCCCGAGACCACCGTGGCCCCGCCGCCGACGGCCGTGAGGCCTGCAAGGACGACGAAGAGGGCGGGCCCGAGCGGCTTCTCAGGGCGCCTCTCGTCGCGCCCTTCACCCAGGCCGGCGGAGGGCCTCGCGGCGTTCCCGGTCGCGACCGGCGGCGCGTCGGGAGGCTTCACGGAAAGCTCGCTCTTTCCGCCGACCTTTGCGTCGAACCTCACCTGCCTTGTGCGCGCGCCGAAGCTGACGGCGAGGTCGTGCGGGCCCGGGTCCAAGAAGATGCGCTGGGTCCGCGCATCCACGAGCGAAACCGCGCGCCCGTCCGCCGCGATGGCGCACGGCGGCTCGCACTGGACGACGACGGCGTGGGCCTTGGCGCCTGCCTCGGCGAGCGCCTCGGTGGCGAGCTGCGCGGTGGCGGCGTCGCTCGGGTATTGCGCGAGCGCGAGCTGCGCGAGCGTCCCCGCGCGCGCGTACTGGTGCGCCGACCTGCGCGCGCGGATCGCGTTGCGCAGCGGCTCAGCCCGGGGCGCGTCGATGAACGCGTTCTCGAAATGGGCGGCGGCCGGCTCGAACCTGCCCTCGAGGAACAGCCGGCGCCCCTCGTCGAACTCCTTGGCGGCCGCGCGGATGCTCTCCGCGTTGTCGTCGGCCGCGGCGGCGCGCGGCGCGACGAGGCCGGCCAGCGCGGCCGCCACGATCCCGACGCGTACGCGCACGCGCGCCCGATGAGCGACCACCAATGCATGATAGCAAAGACCCATGAACCTCGACGCCCTGGCGACCTTCGTCCGCGTCGTCGACGGCGCGAGCTTCACCGCCGCGGCGCGCGCGCTCGGCGTCCCGACTTCCACCGTCAGCCGGGAAATCGCGCGCCTGGAGGATTCGCTCGGCGCGCGCCTCCTCCACCGGACCACCCGGAAGGTCGCGCTGACGAGCGCCGGCGCGACGCTCTACGACCGCGTCGTCGGGCACGTCACGGCCCTGCGCGAGGCCGCGCGCGAAGTCCCCGAGCAGAGCAGCGAGCCGGCCGGCTCGCTGCGCGTCACCGTCCCAAACGATCTGGGCAGCAGCTACTTCGTCGAGCTCGCGGCAGCCTTCCTCGCGCGTTATCCGCTCGTGCGCCTCGACGTCCGCCTGACGGCGCGCCCCGTCGACCTCGTCGCCGAGGGGTTCGACCTCGCGCTCTGCACCGGCAAGCTCGAGGACGCCACGTTGGTGGCCCGCCGGGTCGGCGCGCTCGACGCGTTCCTCTTCGCGGCGCCGGGCTACGTCGCAGAGCGCGGTCGTCCGGCGACGCCGCTCGATCTGCACGATCACGGGTGCCTCGTCTTCCGCATGCCCGACGGGCGCGCCCTGCCGTGGACGCTCACCGGGCCCGAGGGCAAGAGCGAGGTCATGCCCGAGCCTCAGCTCGTCGCCGACGACTTCGCGTTCCTACGCGGCGCCGCGCTCGCCGGCGCGGGCATCGCAATGCTCCCGGGCTTCCTCGCGGCGCCGGACCTCGCGGCCGGTCGCCTCGAGCGCATCCTTCCGAGGCACGCGGGGCCGGTCTCGCCGCTCTACGCGGCGTACCCGTCGAGCCGCCACTTGCCGCGGAAGGTCACGGCCTTCCGGGATTTCCTTGTACAGAGCTTGCGCGCGCGGCCGCTCGACCAGGGAGCGTGAAGACATGCCCGCGCCGAGCACGGGATGCAGACGCGGAGCGCTCAGGGCCCGACGACGTGGCAGTTGCCGCAGCCGAAGCCGGTGTGTGCGGCCGGGTCGAAGGCCGGCTGGTTGAGCAGCTCCCTCGCCGTCGGCGTGACCTGCTCCATCATGAACTTGGTCATCTTCGCGTCCTTCGTCATGTGCTTCTTGAAGCCATCGGTGAAGGAGAGCGTGGGGAGCTTCGGGTTCGGCATGACGAACTTGCCCAGCTTCGCGCCTTCGCCGTGGCACGTCGCGCAGGTCACGTTCTGCCACTTCTTGCCGTCGTAACCCTTCAGGAGCTCGGCCATCTTCGGCATGAAGACCTTCTTCATGTGGTCGCTCTTCTGCTCCTTCGTCATCGTCTTCCAGTCGATCTTCCCGTCCGCGGACGGCGGCGGCGTGGCCGGCGCGGGCGTCGTCGGGGCCGCGGTGGGCGCCGTCGTCGGCGCGGGCGGCGGCATGTCGGCCGTCGGGGCCGCCGGGGCCGAGGGGGCCGCGGGGACGTCCGGCGTGGCCGGCGTCGGCGCGGCGCCGCCGCACGCAGCGGCGAGGGCAACGGCGGTCGGGAGGAGGAGGGCGGCGAGGATCGAGCGGGTTCGCATGAAGGGGTCCTAACCGAGCGGGGACCCGGCAGGGCCGAATGCACTACAGTATTGCTTCATCGCATCAATCACCACCGCGGCCTCCCGCCTCGTTCGCGCCTCCGTTGGCCGACCGACGGCGCTGAGGCCCGACGCGCGGCCGAAAAGTTGCCCACATTCACCTACTCGAGCGAACTGGAGCCATGCGCACCTGCCCGGCTGTCCCCGCGCGCGTCCTTCCGGCGATCGGTCGACGCGTCGTCTTGGGCGGCCTCGCCGCCGGCGTCCTCGCCCTCCTCGCCCGTCCCGCGCGCGCCGCCGCGCCCGCGTCGCTCGGCGCCCCGGTCGCCGCCGTCGGCCCCGTGCGCGCGATCGCGAAGGACGAGCGCGGGACGACGCTGACGCTCGATCTCGAGCACGCCCCCTTCCCCGCCGCCGGCGCGCCCTACCAGGACCGCACCGTCCTCGCGTTCGTGCCGCACCACCACCGCGCGCCACGCGACGGGCGCGTCAGCCTCGTCGTCCACTTCCACGGCCACAACACGACGGCCGAGCGCGCGATGGCGGCGCACGAGCTCCGCGAGCAGCTCTTCGAGAGCAAGCAGAACGCGATCCTGCTCGTCCCGCAGGGGCCAGTGATGGCCGCCGACTCGTCCTGCGGAAAGCTCGAAGCCGACGGCGGGCTGGCGCGCCTGCTCGACGACGCGCTGGCCGCGCTCGCATCGCCCGACGCCGCCAAGGCGCTCGGCCCTGCGCGCGTCCAGGCGGGCGCGGCGCGCACGCGCCCCGGCGCCGTGTGCCTCTCGGCGCACTCCGGCGGCTACCACGCGGCGGCGGCGTGCGCCCGCGGCGGCGGCGTGCCGGTGAACGAGGTCTACCTCTTCGACGCGCTCTACGCGGACACGGCGGTCTTCCGCGACTGGGTCATCGCCGGCAAGGGCCGCGGACTCCGGCACCGCCACAAGCTCGTCAGCTACTACGGCGCGGGCGCCTCCACCGAGACCGAGAGCCAGCGCCTGCTCGCCGAGCTCGAGAAGGACGGCGTGCGCTGCGCGTACGAGAAGGTCGAGGGCACGCTCTCGCGCGAGCAGCTGACCGAGAGCGAGGCCGTCTTCGTCCGCACGGCGCTCGCGCACAACGGCGTGACGCACGAGCTCAACGCGCTCCGCGACTGCCTCTTCGCGTCGGGCCTCACGCGGCACCTCCGCACGGCGTGGTTCGACCAGAAGCGCGGCGCGCGCCCGCTCGAACGGCGGCGCCCGTGATCCGCGCGACGCCCCTCTACGCGGCCGCGTCGACGCTCCTCTTCGTCGGCTTCTCGGCGTACGTCTCGCGCCTGCGCGGGCAGCTGCAGGTCGACCTCGGCGACGGCGGCGCGAAGGTCCTGCAGCGCGCGGTGCGCGTGCACGGCAATTTCGCCGAGTTCGTTCCGTTCGCGCTCCTCTTGATGCTGCTCGCGGAGCTCGAGGGCGCGCCGCCGCTCGTGATGCACGCGCTCGGGGTCTCGCTCGTCGTCGCGCGCGTCGCGCACGCCGCCGGCCTTTACACGACGAGCGGCACCTCCGCCGGCCGCTTCTTCGGCACCGCGATGACCTGGACGATGATGTTCGCCGCCGCCTGCGTCGACGTCTACTACGCCGTCACGGGCTGAGGCCAAGCCAGAGTCGAGGCGCGCCTCACGCCATGTCGAGGAAGAGCTTGTCCGGATCCTCGAGGTAGCCGATGACGTCGTAGGCGAACGCCGCGCCGACGTGACCGTCGACGATGCGGTGATCGAACGACAGGCTGAGAAGCATCACCTCGCCGATGACGATCTGCCCGTCTTTGACGACCGGCCGCTCCTTCATGCGGTGCACGCCGAGGATGCCGACCTCCGGAAAATTCAGGATGGGCGTAGCGAACAGGCCGCCCTGCGCGCCGAGCGACGTGATCGTGAAGGTCGAGCCCGACAGGTCCGCCGGCTTGCTCTTGCCGGCCTTCGCGTCGGCGCCGAGGCGCTCGATCTCGCGCGCGACGTCGAGCACGCTCTTGCGATCGGCGTCCTTGACGACCGGGACCATGAGCCCGGCGTCCGTCGAGGCCGCGATGCCGATGTTGTAGTACTTGCGGTAGACGAGCTCGTTCGTGCTCTCGTCGAGCGCGCTGTTCAAGATGGCGTGCTTCTTCAGCGACGCGACGACCGCCTTGACGATGAACGGCAGGTACGTGAGCTTGACGCCCGCCGCCTCGGCCGCCGGCTTGAGCCGCGCGCGGAGCGCCTTGAGCGGCGTGACGTCGCACTCCTCGACGAACGTGAAGTGCGCCGCGGTCTGCGTGCTCGTCTGCATGCGCGTCGCGATCTTGCGGCGCATGCCGGCGAAGGGGACGCGCTCCTCGAGCGAGGACTGCTCGTGCGTCGGCGCGGCGATCTTCACCGCCTCGCGACCGTGGCCGAGCGGCGCCATCGGGGCCGCCGAGCTCGCGTCGCGTCCGGGCGCCGCCGACGGCGCGCCCGCCGCCGCGTGCGGGAACGACTCGACGTCGCGCTTCGTCACGCGCCCCTGCGGGCCCGTCGGCGGTACGCGCGTGAGGTCGATGCTCATGTCGCGCGCGAGCTTGCGCGTCGCCGGCGTCGCCAGGGGCTTGGCGTTGAAGTAGCCCTGGACCGCGCCGCCGCCGCCTGCGCCGGCTCCGCCTTGGCGTGGGGGCGCCGGGGCCGCGCCGCCCGCGCGCGCCGTGCCCATGCCGGGCAGCGAGTCGCGGATGTCACCGAGCGCCGTCGCCGCAGGCCCCTGGTCCTTGGCCGGCCCGTGGCCGTTCACGCCGTTTTCGCCGGCCGCCTTCGCGGGCGCGGCCGCCTTCGCCGCCACTGCGTCGCCGCCGAGCTCGAAGACCACGAGGACGTGGTGCACGCGCACGATCTCGCCGACCTTGCCGGTCGTCTCGACGATCGTGCCCGCGCGCGGCGAGGTGATCGTGACCGTCGCCTTGTCGGTCATGACCTCGACCATCGGCTGGTCTTCTTTGACGAC
>JAYVXL010000277.1:0-20582 GCA_043785185.1 Myxococcales bacterium | reverse complement strand
CACGAGACGTTTTCGTAGCGGCTCCGGCTCATGCCATCGGAGGATAGTCGAAGCCCCCTCGCCGCGCTCGACCGCCTCGGCGACGACGCTCAGCTCGGCGTGTGCCGCACGTACTCGAAGTCGACGGGACGGCCCTTGATCCCTTGCTTCGGCGCGGCGATCCAGTTGGCCATCTGCTTCGGATCCCAGATCGGCTTCGTCATCAGGCTCTTCACGTACGTCTTGTCGGCGTCCGTCGGGAGCCAGGCTTCGCTCTTCGCGTCCCACTCCTCCTTCGTGAGGAGGTTGCCGCTCGGGTCCGCGTGCACGCCGGCGTAGATGCCGATGTGGCGGTGAAACCGGCGGTGCGGCAGCGTGAGCTTGAAGTCGATGCCGTGCGCCTCGATCGTGCGGTTCCACTTGTCGACGCCGCGCTGGCAGTCCTCGACGTAGCCGTCGCGGAGGACCTCGTTCATCGCGTTTCGGAGCGCGACGTCCTCGCGCACCAGCTTGCCGTCCTTGACGACGTCGACGCCGTACGTCCCCTCGAGCGCGCGGTGGTCCTCGTAGTGCTCCTCCTTCGCGCGCCCCTTGAGGCCAGTCGCGAACGACGCCGCCGCGTTCGACGAGATCTCGCCGCCGAAGAGATCGAGGCTGAGCGAGTACCAGAGGTTCAGGTACCGCTGCATCGTCGGCAGGTCGATGAGGCCGAGCTTGCGGACGTCGTCGGGCGCGTCCTTCTTGTGCTCCTTCATCTGGCTGGCGGTGCGCTCACACACGCGGAGGATGCCCGTCTCACCGACGAACATGTGGTGCGCCTCCTCCGTCAGCATGAAGCGCGTCGTGCGGGCGAGCGGGTCGAACGAGCTCTCGGCGAGCGCGAGCAGCTGGAATTTCCCGTCGCGATCGGTGAAGAACGTGAACATGAAAAAGGAGAGCCAGTCGGTGCACGGCTCGTTGAACGCGCCGAGGATGCGCGGCTTGTTCGGGTCGCCGCTGCGGCGCTTGAGCAGCTCCTCGGCCTCCTCGCGGCCGTCGCGGCCGAAGTAGGTCTGAAGCAGGTACACCATCGCCCAGAGGTGGCGCCCCTCCTCGACGTTGACCTGGAAGAGGTTGCGGAGATCGTAGACGCTCGGGCAGGAGTGGCCGAGGAGGCGCTGCTGCTCGACGCTCGCCGGCTCGGTGTCGCCCTGCGTCACGATGAGGCGGCGGAGCGCGTTGCGGTGCTCGCCCGGCACCTGCTGCCAGACCGGCTCGCCGTAGTGGTCGCCGAAGCCGATCGTGCGATCCTTCACGGGCTCGGCGAGGAAGATGCCCCACCGGTAGTCCGGCATCTTCACGTAGTCGAAGTGCGCCCAGCCATCCGACTGCACGCTCACCGCCGTCCGCAGGTAGACGTCGTCGAGGTTGAAGTCGGTGGGGCCCATCTCCTTCCACCAGTTGATGAACTCCGGCTGCCACGCCTCGAGGGCGCGCTGGAGCTTCTTGTCGCCCGACAGGTTGACGTTGTTCGGGATCTTCTCGTCGTTCAAAACGCTGCTCATTTCAGCACCGCCTCCAGTCGAACTCCGGGCGCTCGGGGCGCCCGTACAACGTCAACGCGCCATGCTCTCCAACGGCGTTGGGCCGCTGAAAAATCCAGTTTTGCCAGGCCGACAGGCGGCCGAAGATCTTCGTCTCCATCGTCTCGGGGCCGCCGAAGCGGAGCGAGGCTTCCATGCCGGTCATCGCGTCGGGCGACATGCTCGCGCGCTCCTCGAACGCGATGCGCACCTCGTCGTCCCAGTCGATGTCGTCGGGGGCGAACGTGACGAGGCCGGCCTTCACCGCCGCCTGCGTCCCGATTTCGCCCGCCGTCTCGAGCACGCGCAGCACCCGCTCCGGCTCGCGGAGGAAGCGCGACTGCAGGCGCGTGAGGCCGTTCGGCATCGGGAGCGGGCCCGCGTTCATGGCCGAGACGGCGACGCTGACGCCGTCTTCGTCCTTCATGTAGACGCGATCGCTCGCGAGCGCGAGCTCGAGGAGCGACCCGACGGCGCACGAGCCCGGCTCGACGAGCGAGAAGAAGCTCTTGGAGGTGATGTCCATGCGCTTGAGGACGCGCTTCATGTGGAGCGTCACCTCGCGGACGAGGCCGTCGTCCTTGTGCTTCGCGAGGAACGCGTCGGCCGCGAGGACCGCGGCGTGGTCGCCCGCCGTCTTGACGGCGACGACGGCGATCGTGGGCTGATTGAAGCGCAGCTCGAGGAGCGCGTCGTCGAGCTCGCGCCACGCGCGGAGCACCCACGCGCTCGAGCCCGCGGCGGCGAGCTCGTCGACGGTCTCGGGCTGCTTGCCCTCGGGCGCGCGCACGGTCAGCGTCGCCGTGCGCAGCGGGGTGTCGAGCGTGAGGGAGACGTACTTGTATTCCACACCTTTATCGGAGCGCTTCGCCTCGATCGGCGCGAGCGTGATCGGCTTGAACGCCTTGCGCTTGCTGCGAAGGGCCATCGCGGCGGCGCGGCGGTTCACCGTCTCCTCGAACTTCGCCTTCGCCGGCGCCTCGTCGATGAGCCCCCACTCCACGGCGCGCTTGCCGCGGACGCCTTCGGCGACCGTGGAGAAGACGTCCGCGAGGTCCCGGCGGACCTTGCGCTTGTCGACGAGGCGCGTGAGCCCGCCGGTGCCCGGGAGCACGGCGAGGAGCGGCGCCTCGGGGAGGCTCACGGCGCTCGAGCCGTCCTCCGCGAGCACGATCTCGTCGCACGCGATCGCGAGCTCGTAGCCGCCGCCGCTCGCGGTGCCGTTGAGGGCGGCGAGGGTCAGGACTTGACTCTCCGCGGCCATCTCCTCGAGGTAGAGGCGCGTCTCGTTCGTGAACTTGCAGAAGTTGACCTTGAAGCCGTGCGTCGAGCTCCCGAGCATGTAGATGTTGGCGCCCGAGCAGAAGATGCGGTCCTTGCCGCTCGTCACGACGAGCGCGCGCACCTCGGGGTGCTCGAAGCGCAGTCGCTGGATGGCGTCGGCGAGCTCGACGTCGACGCCGAGATCGTACGAGTTGAGCTTGAGCGGATAGCCGTTCGGCGAGTTCGTGGGGCGGAGGCCGTGGTCCTCCTTGATATCCATGACGAGGCGCGCCACGCCCTCACCGCCCTTGCCGCCGCCTTCCGTGGAAGCCGGCAGCTCGAGGCGCCAATGCTTGTAGCGGTCGGGGTGGGTGTCGAAGCGGACCGGCTCTTGCGCAGCGTTTTCGTGGGCGCCCATGGTGACGAGATCCTAATCGGGGTTTCGGACGGTTCAAGTATTATAATGCACTTGCCTCGCGATTCGAGTGCATTATAGTGCACTCGTGAATTTGGCTGTGCAGAGGAAGGCGCCCCTCCTCGTCGGGCTCGGGCGCGCGGTGCGGGACCAACGCGTCGGGGCGAGCCTCACGATGCGCGAGCTCGCGGTGCGCGCGGGCGTCAGCCCACGATTCCTCGTGCAGCTCGAGGGCGGTCGCGGCAACATCTCGGTCGCGCGCCTCGCCGAGGTCGCGCGCGCGCTGAAGGTGTCGCTGAGCGAGCTCGTCAAAGCCGCGGAGGACATGCGCCCGCCGGCGCGGGAGGCGCCGCGCGAGCTGCGGGTCGTCTCGCTCCTCGGCCTGCGCGGCGCCGGCAAATCGACCATCGGCGCCCTCCTGGCGCGGCGCCTCAAGGTCCCGTTCATCGAGCTCGACCAGCTCATCGCGCAGGACGCGGGCATGGCGCTGTCGACGGTCTTCGAAATGCACGGCGAGGACTACTTCCAGAGGCTCGAGCTCGAGACGCTCGATCGCCTCTTCGCGACGCAGCCCTCCGCCGTCCTCGCGACCGGGGGCTCGCTCGTGCAGCACCCTGCCGCGTACGAGCTCTTACGGCGACGGACCTTCACCGTCTGGCTGAAGGCGCGGCCCACCGAGCACTGGGATCGCGTCGTCGCGCAGGGCGACGCGCGGCCCATGAAGGGCCGGCCCGCCGCGATGACCGAGCTTCGTCGCTTGCTAAAGGAGCGGACTCCGCTCTATGCCCAGGCTTCGCACGTCGTCGACACCTCGCTCCTCACCGCGGAACGCGCGGCGGAGGACATCGCCGCCGCTTCGGCGCGCTTTCTGGAGAAATCGTCATGAACGTCCTCGAGAGCTACCTGTCCGGCACGTGGGTCCGCGGGAGCGGCCGCGAGGCGACCCTCCTGAACCCCGCCACCGAGGAGGTCTTGGCCAAGGCCTCGACGGAAGGGCTCGATTTCAAGGGCGCGCTGGCGTTTGCGCGCGACCGGGGCGGGCCGGCGCTCCGCGCGATGACCTTCGCAGAGCGCGGTGAACTCCTGCGCGCGATGAGCAAAGCGATCCACGCGCACCGCGACGAGCTCATCGGCCTCGCCATCGCCAACGGCGGGAGCACGCGCAGCGACGGCAAGTTCGACATCGACGGGGCCATCGGAACCTTGGCGTGGTACGCCGACCTCGGCAAGGAGCTCGGCGCCACGAAGGTGCTCGTGGACGGCGACGAGATCCAGCTCGGTCGGGGCGCGCGCCTGTTCGGCCAGCACGTGCAGGTGCCGCGGCGCGGCGTCGCCGTGCACGTCAACGCGTTCAACTTTCCCGCGTGGGGCCTCGGCGAGAAGGCGGCGACCGCGCTGCTCGCGGGCATGCCGGTCATCACGAAGCCGGCGACGAGCACGGCGCTCGTCGCGTGGCGCATCGTTCAGATCCTCGTCGAGAGCAAGGCGCTGCCGGAGGGGGCGCTCTCGCTCGTCTGCGGCAGCACCGGCGACTTGCTCGAGCAGCTCGGGGGGCAGGACGTGCTCGCGTTCACCGGCTCGAGCTGGACGGGCACGACCCTGCGCTCCGGCAAGGCGACGCTCGCGAACAACGTGCGCGTGAACGTCGAGGCCGACAGCCTCAACGCCGCCGTGCTCGGGCCTGACGTCGAAGACGGCTCGGACGTCATGAGCCAGTTCCTCGCCGACGTCACGCGCGACATGACGCAGAAGACCGGGCAGAAGTGCACGGCCATCCGCCGCATCTACGTGCCCGAGGGCAAGGCGCAGGCGGTCGTCCTTGCGCTGCGCGAGCGGCTCGCCGCCGTCAAGGTCGGCGACCCGGCGCGCGACGACGTGACGATGGGCCCGGTCGCGACGGCGCAGCAGCTCGCCGACGTGCGCGAGGGGATCGGCAAGCTCGAGACGGCGGGAAAGGTCGTGTTCGGGAGCAAGACCGAGGTGACGCTGCAAGGGGGCGGCGGCGGCAAGGGGTTCTTCGTGTCGCCGGTGCTTCTCTTGGCGAGCGCACCGTCGGCGCGCGACGCGGTGCACTCGCACGAGGTGTTCGGCCCGGTCGCGACGGTGGTGACCTACGACGGCTCGGGCGCGCGCGCCGCGGAGCTCGTCTCCTGGGGCGGCGGCGGTCTCGTCACGAGCGTGTACTCGGATGACAAGGCGTTTCTCGAGGACAGCGTGCTCGGGGCGGCGGCGTTCAACGGTCGCGTGACCATCGGGTCGACCAAGATCGCGACGCAGTCCGTGCCGCCGGGGACGGTACTGCCGATGCTCGTCCACGGCGGGCCAGGGCGCGCGGGCGCAGGGGAAGAGCTCGGCGGGCGCCGGGGGCTCGCGTTCTACATGCAGAGGACGGCGCTGCAGGGGGACCGGGCGATTTTGCAGGCGCTCGCGGGGCGGCGCTGACGCGGGAAGACGGAGCGACCTCCTCGTTCAATTCTCCCCTGCCGTAAAGCGGCTCTCCGGCGGCGTCCCCGCCTTGGGCAGCAGCACGCGCACGATCGAACGCTCGAAGCGTCGCTCGCGCACGTTCCACGCGGACAGATCGACCCGCAAGCCCGCCTCTTCGCCGAACAGGATGCGCACCTCCGGTCGCAGCGGGTCGCGCGTATTGACGCGCGTGACCATCGCGGGTTGACCGTCGGTGAGCTCGACGACCATCCCCGGCGAGAAGATCCCGATCGCCCGCACCGCGACCTCGAGCCACGCCGCGTCGAAATAGTGCCCGGAGAGCCGCGTCGCGGCGCGCACAGCGGCCTCGGGCGCGTCCGACGCCTCGGTCCCCTCTCCTAAGGGAATCCGCGTCCGCTCGATGTAGTTCGCGATCGAGACGATGCGCGTCCCCTCGTGCGGGATCGCGCCGTCGATGGGCGGGTACCCGCGGCCGTCGACGCCGCGGTGGTGGTCGAGCGCCGTCGCGACCCAAAGAGGAGGGCAGCCGCCCTCGAGCAATGCGCGCGCGCCGAGGAGCGGATGGTGGCGGGCGTACCTTTGGCCGCGCTCGTCGAGGAGCGGCTCGGGCACGCCCTGGAGCGAGGCCGGAAGGAGCAGCTCGCCCGCGTCGTGAAGCAGCGCGGCGCTCGTGACCTCCACCGTGACGGACTGCGACAACCGGCCCTCGCGCGCGATCGCCGCGCTCATGACCGCCACGTTCGTGGAGTGGCCGGCGAGGTCGAGCGGCCCCTCGTCGAAGCGGCGCGTGCGAAGCGCGAAGCGCCGCTCGTCGACGCTCTCGACGATCGTTCGCGCGACGCCGCGCACGAAGGCCTGGTCGATCGGCCCACGGACGCGAATCTGGATGCCGACGTGGTCGAGGATCTTCACGACGAGCGGCTCGACCTCGCGGTGCGAACGCTCCTCGCGGTCGTAGTCGGAGCGATCGACGTCGAGCAGCGCAACGAACCGCACGAGCACATGACCCAGCGTGCTCGCGATGCGCTCGCGCATCGCCCGCGGGTCGGCGGCGTTGGCCGCGCTGGCGAGCCCCTCGGCGAGCGTCGTGACCTCTGGAAGCTCGAGCCCTTGCAAGAAGACGAGGCACTCGATGCCGTGCCGTCCGAGCGCGTCGAGGAGGCCAGGGACGCGGCCCCGCAGCTCGGGCATGGGACGCTCGTTGAGGAAGAGCTCGCCGTCGACGAGCGCGATCACGATCTCGCCGAGCCGGGCCACCGTTCGCGAGAACGTCGCCGCGGCCGACTCGTCGGCGCGCGCGATCGCCGGGTGGCCCTCCGGGTACTGGCCGCGCGAGACGATCGCCGTGAGGAGCGCGTGCAGCGCCTCGATCGCCTCGGCCACGTTGCTCCGCGGATCAGCCACGGCGCTCCTCCATCGCCTTCTCGCAGGCCTTTCGCACGCGCCAGGTCGGCGACTGCAGGGCCTGCTGGAAGAGCGCCGCCGCGCCCGGCGCGCGTGAGCGAAAGAGCCCCGCGGCCGCGCGCTCACGCAGCTCCGTCTCGAAGCCGCGCTCGAGGAGACCGCGCGGCTCGAGGAGCCGGAAGAGCGCGCGCGCAGCCTCCTCGCTCGGCGACTTGCCCAACGCGTCGAGCGCGCGGCGGCGCAGATCTTCGGCCTGCGTGTCGTCGAGGATGCTCGCCTCGATGGAGTACGACGCGGCCGCGCTCATCGCGACCTCGGCCAGCGCGGCCAGCGCCGCGGTCCGCACCTCCTCCGACGTGTCGAGCAGCATGGGCGCGAGCACGTCCGACGTGCGCGGCTCGGCTGGCATCGTCCGCATGGCGCGCGCGACCTCGAGGCGCACCTTCGGGTGCGGGTGCCGCGCGACGATCTGCAGCTCCGGGACGCGCGCGCCGACGCGCGACGCGAGCGTCACCATGTTGCGGACGACGAACCACTCCGTCGCGCCCAGGCGGCCCTGCACGTACGGCAGCACCGCAGGGCCTACGCTCGCCAGCACCTCGAGGAGGGCGCGGCGGAGCTTGCGGCTCGGTGTCCGCTCGAGCAGCGCGAAGAGGAGGTCGGCGCGCGTCGGAGCCGCGACGCGGAGAAACGGGACGAGCTCCTCGAGGCGATCCTCGTACCGATCGAGGTCTGCGAGGAGGGGCGGCATCACGTCGCTCCGCACGATCGCCGCGATCGCGCCTTGCGTCGCCGCGAGCCAGCGCGCGTCGTCGACGAGCGTGAGCCCCCGCGCCACGCCGGCCGCCGCCGAGAGCCGGCCGGCCCTCGCCAGCCCTGCCGCGAGCGCCGGCGCGCGCGCCGCCGTGTCCGCGAAGTCGACGAGCCGCGCCGAGAGCGCGCAGATGTCTGCCGCCGTGCGGTGATCGAGCTGGTCGAGCCGACCGCCCTCGAAGCCCTCCGCGCTCGGCGGGCGCGCCGCGGGACGAGCGCGGAACGCCGCGCGCTCGTCGCGGATGCGCGCGGCGATCTTCGTGAGCACCGCGCGCTCGAAGCGAAACGCGTCCCCGTCGCGCGGCGGCTCGGCGAGCCCGGCGATCACGTCGTGCGTCGCCGGCTCGTCGAGCGGGAGGTCGTAGAGGAGGCGCGCGAGCTTACGGAGCACCTCGATGCGCGCGCCGGCGTCAGGCACGATCGCGCGCATCGAGAAGTAGAACCGATCGAGGCGCGCCGCGTGGTAGCGCATGCTCGGCAAGCAGAGCTCGGCGAGCTCGTGCGGGCTCAGCGTCGCGAGGACGTCCGCGAGCGGCCGGCGCGCCGCCGCGTCGAGCGCCGCGAAGCCGAGGACGAGCCGGTCGCGCGCCTCGGGGCCGAGCGCGCGGAGCACCCGGAAGACCTTGCGCTTCAGCGGGACGCCGCGCGACGCCTCCGCCTCCTCCGCGAGGTCGGCGAAGCCGGCGAGCACCTGCCCGAGCGCCTTCTGCGGCTCGGCCTGCTCGAACATCTGCGCGAGGAGCTTCGGCTCTTCGAGCAGCTCGAGGAGGTCGGACGGGTCGACGGGGCTCCTCCGATCGCCGACGCCACGCAGGAGCGCGAGGAAGAGATCGCGCATGCGGCGGATGCGCCGGTCCTCCGCCCGCTCCTCCTCGAGGACGTCGTGGGAGAGCTCCTCGACCTGCACGCGCACGACGCCGCGTTGAACGAGGAGGCCGCGCATCCCGCCGCCGGCGAACACGTCGTTGACCGGCATCATGGCCACGCCCATGAACGCCGTGAGCTCGTCGAGCGTTACGCCCGCGAGAAATCGCAAGAGGACGACGCCCCGCTCGTGGAAGTACGGCGCCATCCGCGCCTTGAGACCAGGGTTGGTCGTGTGGACCGTGCCGATGGTCAGGCCGTCCTTGAACACCCCGAGCGTCATCGTGCCGGCGTTACGCAGGGCCGCGGTGAGCCCGTCGTGCGCGCGCGCGCCGGTGACCATCGCGACCGGGTGCTGCACGGAGTACTGCGCCGCGCGCCCGACCCACTGCCACAGGTCGAGCACCCATTGCTCGTCGGTCGCGGGCGCGATGCTGGGCATCGCTTCGCATCATACCCGCGTCCGCCGCCGGCGGGGCCCGTGCTGTACACGCGGTTTCGCGCGAGCCTCCCGGCGCAAGGCCGCTCAGGGCGCTTGCCACTCGAACGAATAGACCCCTTCGTGCGCGTGAAGTCCGCGAAAAATCGCGACCGTCGTCGCGTCGGACGCGAGCCCCTGGGCGCCGAGCCCGAAGCGGCCCGCGGCGTCCGCGCCGTTGCCCGTGAGCGTCGAGAAGTCGCTCACGGCGTCGAACCAGCGCGCGGGCTCGACTCGCACGACCAGCGTGCCGCCCGGCTTCGGAGAGAACGCGGTCGGGATGTCGGTCACCTGCCGGAGGGCCAGCAGCGGCGACTCGCCAGGCGTCGCCGCGCTCGCCGGCGCGAGCCAGCTCGCGTCGATCGCGAGCGCCCCGGCGAACGGCACCGACACGCCGTTGCGCGAGGCCGTTCCTTCGAGGTCGAGGACCGGGGCTCGATCGTCCGCGCTGTCGGGGAGCAGCCACACCTCGCCGGTCTGCGCGTCGGCGGCGACCCCCTCGCCGTCCACCGCGAACGCCGTCGGCGCCGCCGACAGCGTATCGACCGTGACCTGCGCGAGCACCTGCCCGGTGTAGCGGCCGCTCGAGTACCCGCCGGTGGCGCGCCCCTGCGAGACGGGGACGGCGTGGTTCACGTAGATCGGTCCGACGCGCAGGCGCGCGCGCGTGAGGGTCACGCGCCAGCCGCTCGGCGTCATGAACACGTACGCGCCGTCCGCCGCGCCGGAGGCGCCGCGCGCGGCCGCATGGAACGTGAAGGCCTGGCCGCCGGTCGAGCCTGAGCACGCCACGACGAGGCCGAGCGCCGCCACGCCTGTGAGGAGACGCGTCATCCGCCGACCTCCGGCAAGAAGATGGTGAACGTGAGCATGAACGTGCGCGGCGCGCCCGCGGTGAAGTGCCGCGCCGCGACGAGCGACGGGTACGGCCTGCTGTGGAAGTCGGAGACGTAGTTGAACTCGCCGAGGCGATAGCGCCGGTCGAGGAGGTTCTGCGACGAGAGGCCGATCTGGTAGCTCGTCCAGCGCGCGGAGAGGCCGGCGTCGGCCGTGAAGATCGTGTCGCTCCGCTCGCCGTAGGGAAGCGCGCGGCGGCCGATGTAGCTGAGCCCGAGCGACGCCGTCCCTCGCACGTCACGGCCTTGGATGGGGAACAGGTCGAACGAGACGGCCGACTCGTGCCGCGCGACGAGCTCCGGCACGTACGGCAGGAGGAGTCCGGTGTCGTCGAATTTCGCCTTCACCGCGGTCACGTTGAGCGCGTGGTCCATCCACGAGCCGGTCAGGCGCACCTCGCCCATCCAGCCGGTGCGCGTCGTGCCGCCGGCGAGGACGTTGCGCCCCGACGTCTCGCTGAAGACGAGATCCCGATCGACGTGCGTGCCGTAAAATACGCTGCGCGCGCCGAGGCGCATGTCGCGGACGCCGCCCGAGTAGACGATGCCGCCCTCGAGCGCGTCGACGCGCGCGAACGGCGTCTTGGTGTCCTGCGTGACGTACACCGGGTCGACGGTGCGCGCGCCCATGCCGTAGCTCGTCGCGAGCGTGAGGCCGTGGAACGGCCCCACGAGGAGCGTCGCGCGGGGCTGGGCGACGACGCTCGACGTGCTGCTCCGCGTGTTCGGCTCGCGGTAGCCGCTGCGATCGATCGACTGGCACGGCTGATCGATCGCCGAGCCGCGCGCGTCCGGCGCCGCCGCGCAGCGATCGTTCACGTCGTAGGTGAACACGTCGCCGCGGACGCCGCCGCGCACGGTGATCCAGTCGAGCCCCGGCTTGACGCTCGCGTCGGCGAACATTCCGACGTTGCCGATCGTCGCTTGCGAGTCGAGCTCTCTCGCGTACGGGACGAGGGTGCCCGCGCGGTCGCGCTGCTGCGTGCCCGTCACCTCGTCGAGGCGCGCAGCGTAGCCGACCTCGAGCTCCTGCGGCACACCGAGCAGCTCCGCCTTCGTGCGCGCCGAGCCGCGCGCGCCGAGCGTGCTCATCGTCGTGTCCAGATCGATGAGGTCCCCGCGCTGCGCGTGCGGGCTCTGGAAGACGCTCTGCGTGTCGAGGAGGAAGCCCGTGAAGTTCTCGCGCAGGCGCATCGCGCGGCGCGTGACGAAGACCTGCTGCGCGAGCGTCGTCTGACCGGTGCGCGACGCGACGTCGAGCGCGATGGACGCGCGCGACGCGTCGCCCCCCTGCGTCGCGTCGTAGGAATCGTAGAAGCCGACGCGGCCCGCGCGCTCGTCGTCCGCGCGGATGACGCCGGCCGACCCGTAGTGCGTGGCGTACGCGGTGCCGAGGAGGCGGAAGCTCGTCTTCGGGCCGAGCTTTCCCTCGTATTGCGCCATCGCCGTGCCGCGCTGGGCGCGCCGGTTGGTCCCGTAGCCGTCGGTCTTCGCGATCTCGGCGCCGCCGAAGGTGTGCGTGCTCTCCTTCGGCGGGCCCCACAAGAGGAGCGCGCGGTGCGCGCCGAACGAGCCGTAGCCGTACTGCGCCGTCAGCCCGCGCTCGGCGAGGCCCAGCGTGTACGCCGCGCTGCCGGCGACCGCGAAGTTTCCCTGCCGCGGATCGTACGGACCTTCGGTGACGCGCAGCGACTCGACGAGCTCCGGCAGGATGAAGTGCGTGTCGGCGTAGCCGGTGCCGTGCGGGTTGCCGACGTCGTTGATCGGCATGCCGTTGAGCGTGAACTCGAGATCCTGCCCCTCGCGCGCGTCGAAGCCGCGGAGGAACACCTGCTCGGCGTGCCCCTCGCCGCCCTCGCTCGTGAGGAAGATGCCCGGCGCGAGCTTGAGCAGCTCCTGCGCGTTCTTGCGCGGCACCGCCTGGAGCTGGCCGATGTGGATGTCGATGTCGCTCGCGCCGTGGCTCGACGGGCGCGTCACGCCGCCGACCGTCACCTCGTCGGGCGCGGCGTCCTCGATGCCGGGGATGCCGCCCTCGGCGCCGCTGGGCGGCTTCTTCTTCGGGCGCTTCTCGGTCGCGTGCACGTCGCCGTGCGCGTGCGGCGGCGCGCCGGGCGCTTGCGGCGGCGAGAAGTGGAACGGAATGTGGACGCGCGCGGCGACCGGGACGCCGTCGCGCAGGGCCGGGCGGAACACCCACTGCTTGGCCGCGGCGAGGGCCGCCTCGTCGAAGCCGTGTCCGAACGGCTCGGTCACGACGGCGTCCGTCACCTTCCCCGTCTTGTCGATGCTGACGGTGACGATGACGGTGGTGTCGAGCTCCTCGCCGCTCGGGTACACCGCGTCGACGTGCGAGATCGGATCGGGCGCCGTCACGTGCGCGGGCTGCTGCGCGCGCGTGGCGAGCGGCCACGCCATCGGCGTGAGGAGCGCGAAAAGCAGGGTGCGGACCGCGCGGCGACGCATGGTTCGTCTAGGTACAACTAAGTATTACCGTCGTCAACCCGAGCGGGCAGGGCGGATTCGCTCGCCCCCACAGGGGCGGCGCCGCGCCGGGGGCGCCACGGCCTTCGCGAAACGTCGTTCCCGTCTCGGCGGCACGGCGTAGAGTGGAGCGCGTGAAAGCGCTCTTCCTCTCGCTCCTGACGCTCGCGGCCGCGACCGCGGTCGTCGCCGCTGTGAACGCCTGCGCGACCGTCCAGGTGACGGGGCCCGTGCCGCAGGACGCTGGCCTCACCGGTCCGTGCGGCTCGGGCGTGAGCGTGCAGTGCGACGCGGGGCCGCCGGGCTCGGTCGGCTGCACGTCCGATCCCGACGCGGGCTACTACCAGGGCCTCATCCCGGCGCAGAGCTTCCCGCTCGGCTGCGCCGTGAACTTCCCGGACCCGAAGCCGATCAAGAACACCGGCGAGTGCGCGCTCTATGCCCAGTGCACGTGCACCGGTCCGGGCGGGCCGTCGGGCAAGCAGTGGACGTGCGTGCGTTGAGGCCGCGAGGCGTCGCCATGCGTGAGCCCCGCACCACTCGCCGCGCCTTCGTCACGACGTCGCTCGCGGGCGGCTTCGCCCTCGCGGTCACTCCGGCAAGCGCCGACGCCGTCACCACGGACGCGAGCGATCTCGTCGCCGGCGAGGTGAAGATCCCGGCCCCCGGCGGCACGATGCCCGGCTACCGGGCGATGCCGAAGACGGGGAAGAGCTTCCCGGTCGTCCTCGTCGTCCAGGAGATCTTCGGCGTCCACGAGCACCTGCGCGACGTCTGCCGGCGCTTCGCGAAGCTCGGCGCGTGCGCGGTCGCGCCGGAGCTTTACGCGCGCCAAGGCGACGTGTCGAAGATGCCGGAGATCTCCGACGTGATGAAGGTCGTCGCGAGAGTCCCCGACGCGCAAGTCATGGGCGATCTCGACGCCGCGTGGGCGTGGGCGAAGCGCTCGTCTCTGGGCGACGCGGCGAAGCTCTCGATCACCGGCTTCTGCTGGGGCGGCCGCATCACGTGGCTCTACGCCGCGCACCAGCCGAAGCTCAAGGCGGCCGCGGCGTGGTACGGCCGCATCTCCGGGCCGAGCAACGAGCTGCAGCCGAAGCACCCGATCGATCTGGCCAAGACCCTGAAGGCGCCGGTGCTCGGTCTCTACGGCGGCGCGGACTCCGGCATCCCCGTCGCGCACGTCGAGCTGATGCGCGCGGAGCTCGCCGCCGCGCAGAGCCCCTCGGAGCTCGTGGTCTTCCCGGACACGCCGCACGGCTTCAACGCCGACTACCGCCCGACGTACCGCAAGGCGGCGGCGGACGAGGCGTGGAGGCGCATGCGCGAGTGGTTCGCGAAGGCCGGCGCGCTGTGAACGCGCCGCGACCGCCCGGCGCGCTCCTGTTCGACATGGATGGCCTCATGGTCGACAGCGAGCCGCTCTGGTTCGCGGTCGAGCGCGAGTTCGCGCGCGCGCGCGGCGGCGACTGGACGGAGGACTTGGCGGACGCGTGCGTCGGCAAGGGGCTTCGAAACACGGTCGACGTGATGGGGAAGACGTTCGGCTTCGCGGTCGATCACGCGGCGATGACCGCGGAGCTCATGGACGCGTTCATCGCGCGCGTGGGAGAGCTGGCGCTCAAGCCGGGGTGCGCGGAGATCCTGAAGGCCGCGCATGGGCGTGTCCCTTCGGCGTGCGCGTCGTCGTCGCATCGTCGCCTCGTCGAGCGGGTGCTGGCGGAGCTCGGGATCGCGCGGTACTTCGACGCGGTAGTGACCGGCGACGCGGTGGCCCATCCGAAGCCGGCGCCCGACGTGTTTCTCGCGGCCGCCGCGCGGCTCGGCGTCGCGGCGGAGCGATGCGTCGTGCTCGAGGACTCGCAGGCCGGCGTCGCGGCGGGGCGCGCGGCAAAAATGCAGGTGATCGCCATCCCTGAGCATGACGCCGAGGCGTTCGCCGGGATGGGCGACGTGGTGGTGCTCGGGAGTCTTTTCGAAGCGCGCGCCTACCTCGATCTGTAGACGCGCCCCGGAGGGCATCGACGCTGCCGCGTTCAACGCCGACGCTGGCGACCCCGCCGCCGTCTGCGCGTCCGTCGGAGACGGCGCGGGCCAAGCTCGGACCGATCACCATCGCCGAGTGGAATGCCTGCGGCGGCGCCGAGGCCGGCGACGCACGCTCGACCTCGGTCCGCGTGCCTCACGCGCGCAAGACGTTGTGGACTTCGGTGACGCTCGGTGGCCCCACCTCGATCTCGAGCGCCGCCAAGATCGGTATCAGCGTCTTCCCGAACGTCTCGAAGCTTGCCATCGTGTCGTAGATGTCGACGACGCGGAGCGCGTCCTTCGAGCCGTAGCACGCGTGGTGCAGGCGGCCCGGCGGCGCCGCGGCCCCCGCGCGATCGAGGCGGCGCATCAACTCGGCGTATTTGGTGTCGTTCATTCCCTTCGGCGTGAAGTGCACGATCAGCATGGTCATTCTCCTTGTGTCCGACTTCGCGTCGGGACACGTGGAATCTACGCGGCGAACGTCGGCCTGATGAGGCACTGAATCCGAGACCCGGAGGTGCGATACTCGTAACGGATGGAGAGACTCGATTGGAACGACCTGCAATTTTTGCTCGCGCTTCATCGCAAGGGGTCGCTCGCGACCGCCGCCAAGAGTCTAGGCGTGACGAAAGCCACGGTGAGTCGCCGGCTGGCCGCGCTCGAAGCAGCCGCCGGAGCGCGCCTCTTCGATCGCAAGCCGACGGGGCTCGACCTCACGACGGCGGGCAAGGAGCTCGCCGCCGCCGCGGAGGAGATGGGCCGCGCCCTTGGCTCGGTGGAGGCGCGTGTCGCGGCCGCGAGTGACGCGAAGCCTACGGGCACCGTTCGCCTGACGGCGCCGTCATGGCTCGCCGCGCGGTACATCATCCCGTTTCTGCCGGAGCTCGCGGAGACCTATCCCGCGCTCAACGTCCAGCTCGTCGGCAGCGACCAAATCTTGAATGTCGCGCAGGGAGAAGCGGATCTCGCGCTACGCAATGTTCGCCCGGCGCAGGCGTCGCTCGCGTGCCGGAAGATTGGTGAGCTCGGCGGGTGCGTCTACGCGTCGGCGCTCTATCTCGAGCGACGGGGGACGCCGCGCGGAACCGATGATCTCACGGGCCACGACGTGCTCGGCTACGCGGACATGGGTGGAATGCCCGGGTTCGAGTGGATGGGTGAGGTCTGCACGAAGCTCGCTTTCCAGGCGAACGGGCCGGAGGGGCTCACCTCGGCTGCGGCTGCGGGCCTTGGTCTCGCGGCGCTACCGTGCCTACTCGGCGACACTCAACCCACGCTCGTCCGCGTCGAGGCTCTCGGCTTCTCGACGTGCGACCTGTTCCTCGTCACGCAGGAGCAGCTTCGAAAGACACCTCGCGTGCGCGTCGTGAGCGACTATGTGGCCGAGCTCGTCGCGCGACACCGGAACGAAATCGAAGGTCGGCGCGCGGCTCCGGGAGGGGAGCGAGGCACGACGAAGGTCGTCGCGCGTCCGGGGCACTCGTCGTGAGCCTGCGAGCCATGACGCGTTCCGGCGGTGGCGGACGAGGAGCACGTGCCATCGCGCGCGCAACGCGTCCGACGCAGAGGTCGTACCGGCGCAAGTGAGCGAAGCGGCGACGAGCGCGCGAGGGCGCGCGGGGTTCCGCGTTCGGCGCCGGCGGCTCTTCAGAGCGTCACGTCCCTTAGGAGCATCGCGACGTTGCCCGGGAGGCGGGGCAGCGGCGGCGGCGCGGGGGCCTCGAAGCGGCACTTGACGACGCCGTCCTCCTCGATGCGGCGCGCGCCAGGGCACACGGAGGCCGCGGCGCAGCCGTTGGTCGGGGAGAGCGCGCACTCGGCGTGCGAACCGCTCGTGTAACCGAGCGTCATCCCCGCCCCTCTCAACGTGACGCCGGTTCCGCTCGGCACCGCGGCCGCGAGCCCGACACCGGAGAGCATCGAGCAGCTCGCGTCGCAGAGGGCTTCCTTGGTCTATGGCAGCGTCGCGCGCGTCTTGAGCGCGCCCGCCTCGGGGGCGAAGCTCCTTGACGGAGAGCCGCGGGTCCCATCGGCGTCACGGGGCGATTTGGCTGTGGCGCTTGGTAGGGCGCGCGTTCACGCTTCATGGGCGGGTACGGTTGTCCACGGGTCTCGAACGCGTGACGGGCGGAGAGCTCTGGCGACGTTCACAGCGGCCCGACGTGTGCGGCCCCGCAGATTAGACCCCCATTCCCCATCCATTCCTGCGACGAAGTCTCCTCGTCGCCGCGCTCTTCGCCGCGGCGTGCGACTTCCCCTTCGTGCGCTACGCGACGGAGGATGCGGGGCAGTTGGACTCCTCCGTGGACGCGGGTCCCACGAATCGCGTGGACGCGGGAGACGCGGACCCGACATCCGACGGGCCATCGAGCGACGCCGCAGAGGCCGGAGCCGATGCAGAAGCCGAGGCCGCGGCCGGGCCTGCCCCACCCGCGCTGGGTACGGCTGCAACCTTCGCCGTCTTGGCCGGTTCGACGGTGACCAATACCGGCGCCAGCTCCTTCGTCGGAGATCTCGGTGTCGCCCCGGGCACCGCTGTCACCGGCGTGACGGCGGCGATGGTATCGGGATCCCTTCACGCCGATGACGGCGCGGCGATTCAGGCCCAGAAGGACGTCACGACCGCCTACAACGAACTACGAAGCAAGGCGTGCGGGGGCGACTTGACCGGCGCCGATCTCGGCAATCGCACGCTGACACCGGGCGTCTATTGCTTTCCCGCGTCGGGGGCACACTTTTCGGGGACGCTCCTTCTCGACGCCCAAGGTGACCCCGGTGCGATCTTCGTCTTCCAGATCGCGCAGGAGCTCATGACGACGGCCAACTGCCGCGTTCGGGTCATCAATGGTGGACTCGAGTGCAACGTATTCTGGCAAGTGGGCACTTCCGCGACCGTCGGTAGCGGCAGTATCTTCGCGGGAAACATTCTCGCGTCGGCAAGCATCACGTTGAGCGCGGGCGTGTTGCTCGCCGGGAGAGCGCTCGCGCGAAGCGCTGCAGTGACCATCGACTCCACCGACGTCTCCAAGCCAGGCTGCACTCCGAAGTAGACCGCGCCGGCTCGGCGTGAGACTCGTTTTTGCGCCGCCCGATCGTTCGCTGCGCGCTTAGCTTCGCGCCGGCGCGATCGGGGCGGCCGCGCGGAAGGCCGCACGCGAGGCCCTGCGCGAGTGGGCGTCTTGGATGCGCTCCTCGCCCGGCGAGACCCAGAGGCGAGCTCGCCGCTCGGTGGTGTCGAGGACCAACGTGTCGTCGTCCGTGATGGAGTCCACCACGTGGCTGTCGACGAAAGTGAGTGGGATTTCCCGCCCGCGAGCAAGGATCGCGGCGTGCGACGTGTAACCCGCGACGCGCGCGTCGGTGCCGCAGTCCGCCGAGCTCGGGGATGCGCCGTTGGCCACGGCGATGATTCCAACCACGTGGGCCGGCAAGGACGCGACCACCGTTGGCGTCAGCTCCTGGGTCACGAGCAGGTGGTCACCCAAACGACCTCCGAGCAGCGCGACCAGAGCGTCGTCGTTCTCGTCCGCGAGCGCATCGAGCAACCGCGCGCGGGCGTCAACGAGCAGATCGGTCGTCTCCGCGGCCGTCTCCGTCCACACCGCGCTCTCTCCAGCTTCCCCTGCCGAGATCCGATCTCGGAGTCTCCTTCCGAGGTCCTTCAGAATCTCGAGCTCCGGCACGAAGAGCTGCGCCTCCGAGCGAGGGAGCGCGCGCACGAGGTCGGAAACGCCCGCGCTTGCGCGCGCCAGCGCGACGTCGATTCGTGTCCGCTCCGCTACGGGCGTCGAGGGCGGCCTCTCTCGCGCGCGGGGTCGCGCCCAGTGCACGGCCCACCCGACGGCGATCCCCTCCACCACCGTTACGCCCATGAAGGGCACGAGATCCGCGTCGAAATTGCGGACAATGAACTCCGCGACCGCATGGATGGCGGCGTCGGCGTCCTCGCCTTCGGCTGTGATCTCCACGCCATCGCCCGTGGACGCTCCCAGGGCGAGCACCTCGAGGATCTCACCCGCGTCCGCAAAGCCCTCTCCGAGTGTCAGGCGGATGGTCGCCTCGAATCGTTGTGCGAGACGCACGAGAAGAGTCGCCGGGCGCGCGTGCAACGCGTCCAGGAGCCGAACGCTCCGTCTCGCATGCTTCGCGGCGTCTACATACATCGCGCCCTCCTCTCGTGTCGTCACCGTCGCATGGTGTCGTCACCGTCGCGACCCAGCCGTCGCAACCCACGCGCCCGCGCGAGCTCAACATCCAAAGAGGCCGATTCGTGTGGCCAAGCAAGGTAGCTTCGGTCCGCGAGACGAGCGGGCCGTGCGATTTGGCCGTGGCGAGCCTGCGGCGGACGCATCTACGTCCCAGAGGCTCGCTCACGTAACCGCGAGATCATCGTAGCAGACGGGGCTCGCCCACGCGGCGTTCAATCCTTCTAAATGGCCCGGCGCTGTTTCACGAGGCTTACACGTCGGTAATGCCGCCGGTTGGTTCCGCCGACCCTGCCAACCCCGCGGGCATCGCCTCGATCAAATCCGCAGCTGCGCGCGCTCCGTCGTAGAGCTTGGCGGACCGCGCACGCGGCGCGCGTCGCCGTGCCGTACCCCGCGTGGCAGGCGACGACGCGGACGCGTGGAAGGAGCGGCGCGTGTGGCGCGAACGTCGTCCGCCGCACGTTGTTGTGCGCGTAACTCGCTGCCGGCACGCCCGCGGCCTCGGCGGCGAAGCCCCCTCCGGGCTCGAGCGGACCCACCAGCGCCCGGTCGTAGCGCGCGGCACGCAGCTCGGCGAGGGTGTCGTCGAAGAGCCGCTGGACCGTGTCGGGGTAGCGTTGCCGCTTGGATGCGGACCGCCACCGCCGATTTGCGCGTTTTCACCTCCGGGGCGAGCTCGGTGCTCATTTGCGCCGCCCCCTTGCCCATTTTTAGAACGCTCGTACTATTCCACGATGACGTCCAAGGGCGCCATCACCCGCGACGCCATCCTCGGCCACGCGCTCGCGCTCGCGAGCCAGGTGGGGCTCGAGGCGGTGACGATCGGCACGCTCGCCGAGCGCGCCACGATGAGCAAGAGCGGCCTCTTCGCGCACTTCACGAGCAAGGAGGCGCTGCAGCTCGCGCTCATCGACGAGGCCACGCGCCGCTTCGTCGATTCGGTCGTGGCGCCCGCGCTCCGGCTGAAGCGCGGCGAGCCGCGCGTGAAGGCGCTGCTCGACAACTGGACCGCGTGGTCCAAAGCCAAGTTCATGCCCGGCGGCTGCTTCTTCGTGGCATCGATCGCCGATCTCGACGACCGCCCGGGCCCCGTCCGCGACCGCCTCGCCGAGAGCCAGCGCGACTGGCTCGACACGCTCGCCACCGCCATCCGCATCGCGAAGGACGAGGGGCACTTTCGCAAGGAAGTCGACCCTGCGCAGCTCGCGCACGAGCTGCTCACCCTCGCGTACGGCACCCACCTCATCGCGCGCCTCTTGCGCGATCCCAAGGCCGAGCCTCGCTTTCGCGCCGCCATCGAGCGTCTCCTCGCCGGCGCGCGCACACCCCGCCACTGACCTCGAAGGGAGAGAGCCTCCATGCGCCCCAAAGCCGCCGCCGAACGGCCCGATAATAGCACGATCGGTCGTTCTAAACAACGACGGCCCGTCGCCCTCCGCGTGCTCCGCGGCGGCCTGACCGTCTTGTCGCGCGTCGCGCCCGGTCGCGCCGCCGCGCTGGCAGAACACCTCTTCCTCACGCCGCGCCGGCACCCGCGCCCCGCGGTCGAGGCGGAGGTGCTCGCGAAGGCGGACCCGAGGACGCTGCCGACCGAGGACGGCGCGCTCGCCGCGTGGGAGTGGGGTCCGCGCGAGACCCCGCGCGATCTCGTGGAGCCGCCGGAGCGCGCGGCGCCGCGCGTGCTCTTGGTCCACGGGTGGGAGGGGCGGGGCACGGCGAGAGCCCGGGCGCGCGCTC
>JAYVXL010000276.1:0-2058 GCA_043785185.1 Myxococcales bacterium | reverse complement strand
CCGTCGTGGCGAAGCTCGCGCCGGGGCGCAGCCCTGAGCTCGACGCGCTCCGTCCGCTCGCGTCGCCGCCGGAGGACCGCCTCGTGCCGTGGCTGCGCTTGAAAGAAGGGGAGGTGCTCGTGGTCCCCAAGCTGGGTGGGCTGTCCGATCTTGGCGCTTTCGCCAGGGAGATCGAGCGCGCGCTCGCGGAGGCCTCGCCGTCGGTGCGCGCGGAGTGGGTGCGGAGACCGCAGGCGCTCGATTGACGGGGCCGGCGCGCTAGAACTTGCGCGCGAAGGGGTCGTCGCCGAGGAGCGTGGCGAGCGGCGCGAGCGCCGCGCGCAGCGCCGCGAGCATCGCGCCCGTCGACGTCGCCGCGACGCGAAAAATCGCGCCGTCGTCCCCGAGCGGGCTCGCCGCGGCGACGATCTCCGCGCGGCGCGACGCCGGCGCGCCCCCGGCGGCGAGCATCGCGTCGCGGAGCGCGCCGGCGCGCGGACCGAACGCAAACACCGTCGCCATCGCGTCGAAGCGCCGCATCCGCGCGCGCAGATCGCCGTCCTCCGGCGCGAGGACGGTCGCGTCGGTCGCAAGCACGCGCGCGCCGCGGGTGATCCGGGTGCGCGACGCGTACCGCGCGAAGTCCCAGCGCTCGCCGCGCGCCGAGCGCCCCGACGTGAGCGCGTCGACGAAGAGAAGCGACGCGTCCGGCGCGAGGGTGATGTCCGCCGTCTGCGCGTAGCGGGCGCCCGCGAAGCAGACGACGGGATCCGGCACCACCGCGAGGAGGGCGCCGGCGCCGACGCGCGCGGCCATCGCCTGCCGCGTCCCCTGCGGCGAGCGGTACACCTTCGTCGACGACTGCGTCGACAGGAACGCGGCCGCGCCGGCGTCGATCTCGACGTCGAGCGCGATCGCGTCCCCATCGACGAGCCCGCCTCCGTACGTCGCCGCGAAGACCCACTGCGCGACGCCGTGGTTACGCGGCAGGAGCAGCTTGAGCGGGCTCTCGGCGCGCGCGTGCGCCACCGCGGCGCCGCGCGGCGTCGCGATCACGCGCAGCTCGCCGCGGCCCGCCATGGCCGCGCGCGGCGCGGGCGGCGCTCCGATGGCCGGCGAGGGAGCGAGCGCGGGGGGGAGCACGTCCGCGTCTTAGCCTAGCCCAGCTTGGCCGCCGCGTCTTCGCGAGGTCGGGCCGCCGGTCTGCTACGCTCTCGATGTGGCCCGCGCGCTCCGCGCCGCTCTCGTCGCCGCGCCCCTGACGCTGGGCGCGCTGCTGACGTTCTGCGCAGAGGCGCCGCCGCCGCGCGCGCCCGCGACGCCGACGGAAGCCGAGGCCGAGGCGCCCGCCCGCCTCGCCCCCGAAGGGGCGGCGGCGGCGCTCACCCTCGACGCGGCCGACGCCGATCCCTTCGCCGCGCCTGCGCCGCCCGATCCGCGCTTCGCCGCGATCGGCGCCGCCGTCGACCAGGCGCTCGCCGAGGGCAAGCTCCCCGGCTGCGTCGTCGTCGTCGGCCGGAGGGAGCGCCTCCTCTACAAAGCCGCGTTCGGGAGCCGCGCCGTCGAGCCGACGCGCGTGCCGATGGAGCTGGACACCGTGTTCGACCTCGCGTCGCTCACCAAGCCGATCGCGACCGCGTCGAGCGTGATGGCGCTCGTCGACGCGGGCGACGTCGCCCTCGACGAGCCGGTCGCGCGCTACGTCCCGGAGTTCGGTCACGCCGGGAAGGGCGCGATCACGGTGCGTCAGCTGCTCCTCCACACGGGCGGGCTCATCCCCGACGATCCGATGAGCGACTACGCCCACGGCCCGGACGAGGCGTGGCGGCGGATCTTCGACGCGCCGGCGCGGTGGCCGGCGGGCGAGCGGCTCGCGTACTCCGACGTCGGCTTCCTCGTGCTCGGCGAGCTCGTGCGGCGCGTGAGCGGAAAGGACCTCGCGACCTTCGCCGGCGAGACGGTGTTCGCGCCGCTCGCGATGCGTGAGACCGGCTTCCTCCCGCCGCCTCTGCTGCGCGAGCGCGCGGCGCCGACCGAGCGCGTCGACGCGGGCTTCATGCAGGGCGAGGTGCACGATCC
>JAYVXL010000275.1:0-6930 GCA_043785185.1 Myxococcales bacterium | reverse complement strand
CCCGCGTCGGGCGCGAGGATCCCGTCGTCGCCGCCAAGGATCGCGGCGCAGCCCGCCGACGCGATCGCGAGCGCGGCGCCCCCTCTCCTCAGATGCTTGATGGCCGCGTACACCACTCGAGCGCGAGTGTATCACTCCGGCGCCGCGCCAGGTCCCCCTCACACGGGCGGGACGAGGTGCTTCTTCCGCGGCCGCGCCTCGGTCTTGTCCGCGTACCGCACGAACCGCGCGCTGATCTCCGCGCGGAGGCGCTCGCCCGGCACCACCGCGTCGATGACGAGCTCGCCGGCGAGCTTCATGAGATCGACGCCCTCGCGGTACTCGTCCCGCAGCTTGGCGACGAACGCGTCGCGCTCGGGCCCGGCGGGGACCTCCTGGATCTTGTTGTAGTAGACCGCGTTCACCGCGGCCTGCGGCCCCATGACGGCGATCGACGCGCTCGGCAGCGCGATGCACGCGTCCGGCTCGAACGCCGGCCCGCACATCGCGTAGAGGCCCGCGCCGTACGCCTTGCGCACGACGACGCTGACCTTCGGCACCGTCGCCTCGCTCACCGCCGCGATCATCTTCGCGCCCGCGCGGATGATCCCCTGCCGCTCGACCTTCGTGCCGATCATGAAGCCCGGGACGTCCGCGAGATAGAGGAGCGGCACGTTGAACGCGTCGCAGAGCCAGATGAAGCGCGCCGCCTTGTCCGCCGAGTCGACGAAGAGGACGCCGCCGAGCCACTTCGGCTGGTTCGCCACGACGCCGACGACGCGCCCACAGATGCGCGCGAAGCCGGTCAAAATCTCGCGCGCGAAGAGCGCCTTGATCTCGCACCACGAGCCCTCGTCGACGATTTCGCGGATGACCGCCATCATGTCGAAGAACTTGTTCTCGTCGGCCGGGATGATGTCTTCGAGGCGCTTGCCGCTGGCCGCGGGCGCGCGCGCGGCGGCGGCCGGCGGCTTGCCGTCGCAATTTGACGGCAAATAGGCGAGGTAACGCTTGCAGAATGCGATCGCCTCCTCCTCCGTCTTGCAGAGCACGTCGCCGCAGCCGGAGACCGAGCAGTGCATCTTCGCGCCGCCCATCTCTTCGAGCGTGACCTTCTCGCCGATGACCATCTCGGCCATGCGCGGGCTGCCGAGGTACATGCTGGCGTTGCCTTCGACCATGACGACCACGTCGCAGAACGCCGGAATGTACGCGCCGCCGGCGGCGCTCGGGCCGAAGAGCAGGCACACCTGCGGCACCATGCCGCTCATCTGCACCTGGTTGTAGAAGATGCGACCGGCGCCGCGACGCCCGGGGAACATCTCGATCTGGTCGGTGATGCGCGCGCCCGCCGAGTCGACGAGGTAAAGCATCGGCACGAGCAGCGTGCGCGCGGTCTCTTGGATCCGCAGGATTTTCTCGACGGTGCGGCGTCCCCAGGAGCCGGCCTTGATCGTCGAGTCGTTGGCCATGATCGCGACCGCGCGACCGTCGACCGTGGCGGTGCCGGTGACGACGCCGTCCGCCGGCAGCTCGGGGTCGAGGTTGTTGGCGAGCGCCGCGTCCTCGACGAACGAGCCCGGGTCGACCAGCAGCGCGATGCGCTCGCGCGCGAAGAGCTTCTTCGTCTCGGCGTTCTTCTGGTGGTACTTGGGCGCGCCGCCCTTCTCGATGCGGGCGAGCGTCTCGGTGAGCTTCTTCTCGAGCGACATGGGGCCGGGAGCATACCCCGGAACGCGCGCTCAGAAGCGGCCGAGGATCTCGACGCCGCCCGCCGCGCCGCCGTGCGGCAGCTCCAGCCGCGGCGCGAGGGTGAAGCCGGCTTTGGACGCAGGCTTGGGCGCCGTGAACCAGAGCGCCGCGCCGGCGCCGAGGCCCAGCACACCGACGATGAAGCCGACCGTCGAGAGCGTCGCCGCGCTCTTCGCGTCGCTGCGCGCTTGTACGCCCGTAGCGTCGCAGTGGCTGTTCGGCAGGCAGTGACCGTCGGCGTTGGATTTGTCGAGGTCCGACTTCGCCGTGAAGCCGAAGATCGTCCCGACGATCGCGCCGACGACGCCGACGCCGCCGGCGGCGAGCGCGATCGTCCGCTGCGTCTTGCCCGGGTCCGCCGGCTTCGGCGAAGACGCCTCCGGTTTCGTGGTCGCCACGGCGGCCGCGTCGAGCGGCGCGAGCGCGGGGATGGTCACGGTGACCGTCTTGCCGACGGCGCTCGTGTCGACCGTGTCCTCCCAACGCTTGAAGCCGGGCGCCGAGGCGGCGACGACGTGCGAGCCCGGATCGACGGGGACGGGCGTGCCCCAGAGCGGCTTGCCGAGCATCGTGCCGTCACGCGAGACCTCGATGCCGCCCACCGCGCTCGCGTCGGGCACCACGATGAGCAGGCGAACGAGCTTCGGCTCGAGCTGCTTCGCGCGCTCGCGCGCGACCTTCTCGCGCGCGTCCTTCGTCTTGCCGGCCGTCTCCGCCGCCTCGAGGAACTGGCCCCACGCGCTCGCCGTCTTGCCGGAGCGCTCGTAGCAGTCGGCGAGCCAGAGCATCGTGCCCGTGCCGGTGTCGAGGCGCAGGCTCTCGGCGAACTTCGGGCACGCGTCGGCGACTTTGCCCTCCTGCATGAGCTTCTTACCCTGCTGGAAGAGCACGTCCGCCGCCGCCTTGTCCTGCGCGCTCTGCGCGGACGCGGCGCGGGGCGCGGCGGCGATGGCGAGCGCGACGGTCAGCACGAGCGCGCAACGCGCCGTTCGCGGGGAGCGGGTCACGACGTCTACTTCCGTCCGCCGAAGTCGGAGTTGTCCGGCGGCTTGACGACGGGGTGGTGCGGCGGCGGGTTCGGCTTCTTGCTCGCGCCGCTCGCCGACGGCGTGGTCGTCGTTGCGCTCGATGCGGGCGCGGTCGTCGTGGACGTGGCCGTCATTGAGGGCGGCGGATCGGCCGACGCGTTGGCCGTCGCCGTCGGCGGAGGCGTCGGGGTGGTCGCCACGGGCACGGCCGGCGCGGGCTCGCCCGGAGGGGTGAGCGGAGGGGTGAGAGGGGGGAGCGGCTGGAGGGTCTGCGCCGTCGCGACCGGGTCGTGACCGGACGCGACCGGCGACGGCGCGCGCAGCTTCACGAGCGCGATGATGCCCGCGGCGGCCGCGACGATGGCGAGGCCGGCGCCCAGCGCCGACGCCATCATCCGGCGCTTGCTCTGCTCGGCGGGGGGTGGCGGGACGCGGGTCGTCGCGCCGCCGACCGTGAGCGCGGCTCCGCCGTCGGTGAGGGCGCGGGGCGACGACACGCCCGAGCCGGAGAGGCTGGGCGACGAGGCCGGCGACGGCGGGAGCGGCCCCGACGCGACGTCGGGCAAGACACCGCTCGGGTTCTCGCGCGACGCCGCGCGCAGGAGGCGGCGGATGCGCAGCACCGAGTCGTGCCCCTCCGCGTCGGCGGCGAGGAACGGCGCGAGCGCGTCGACGAGCTGGCCGACGTTCTGGTAGCGCTGGTCCGGATCTTTCTGGATGCACTTGAGGAGCACGTCCTCGAACGCGCCCGGGAGATCGGGGCGCAGCTCGGTGATGCGCGGGGGCGGGTTCAACAGGATCATCGCGCAGAGCTGCGCGATCGTGTCCGCCATGAACGGCGGGTGACCGGTGAGCAGCTTGTACAGGATGACGCCGAGCGCCCAGATGTCGCTGCGGGCGTCGACGTCCTTCGCGCTGCGCAGCTGCTCCGGCGAGATGTAGAGCGGCGAGCCGAGAATGACGGACGTCTTGGTCATCGACAGCTCGGCCTCGGAGTGGACCTTCGAGATGCCGAAATCGATGACCTTGATCGTGTACGTGCCGTCGGCGCGCCGCGCCAGGTACAGGTTCGACGGCTTGAGATCGCGGTGGATGATCTGCTGGATGTGCGCCTCGGCGAGCGGCTCGGACGCCTGCACGAGATAGTCGACGGCCTCCTCGAGCGGCAGCGGACCGCGCACCTTGACGTGCTTCGAGAGGTCGGTCCCCTCGAGGTACTCCATGACCATGTAGGGCTCGCCGCGCTCGAGCGTGCCGACGTCGACGATGCGTACGACGTGCTCGCTCTGGATCTGCGCGAGCACGCGCGCTTCGCGGGCGAAGCGGGCGACGACGTCAGGGTCTTCCATCGCCGCCGGGTGGAGGAACTTGATCGCGACCTTCTGCGCGAGCTGCAGGTGGCGCGCGACGACGACGACGCCCATTCCGCCTTTGCCGAGCACGCGCTCGACCTTGTACTTGCCGAGCAGCACGGTGCCCTCGGCGGGCGGCCAACCGGGGACCTCCGGCGGGATGCTCCGGCGCGACGGGCGCTGGCTCGGGCGCTTCTCGCCGACGACCGTGGAGACGGCGGCGGCGCCTTCGGCGGGCCAGTCGTCGAACGAGACGTCCTCCGACTCCGAGAGCTCGTCGTCGAGGTTCCACGGCGGCGGGCCGCTCGGCGGCTTTTTCTTGGGCGGGCGTGAGCTCACGGCGGGCTCCCCATGTCCCCCGACTTGCCCGAGGGCGCGCCGCCGCCGCCCGCGCCGGGCGTGCCGTGCGTGAGCGTGGTGCCGTCGATCGTGACGACCGCGTTCGCGTTCGTGAAGACGGCGTACGAGTAGCCGCCCGACGCGCCGCCGCCCGCGCCGCCGACGCCGCCGTGCCCGCCGGGCGGGCCGCCCGCGCCGCCCTTCGGGGTCACGGACGCGCTGGCCACGCACGCGCCGAGGTTGAGCGCGCAGACGGTGTTGCACATGTTGGCGTCCGCGCCGGGGGCGCCCGCGACGCCGAGCCCGCCCGCGCCGCCCCGGCCGCCGCTCCCGCCCGCGCCCGCGTTGCCGGCGGCGGCGGCGCCGCGCACGAGGTTGACCTGCGAGTCCCACGCGTAGACGGCGAACGCGCTCCCGCCGGGCGCCGCGCCCCCGCCGGGCCCGCCGCCCTCTCCGCCGCAGCCCGGCGAGCCGTTCGCCCCGGAGCGCGGCATCGTCGATTGCTCGCACGCCGCGCCGCCGTCGGCGAGGGCGCACGCGCTGATGCAAGTCACCGGCGCGGGCGCGCCGCCTCCGCCGGTGCCGGCGCCCGGCCCGCCGCCCGTCGTGCCGTTGCCGCCCGAGGGGGCCGAATACCCGGCCGACCCGAACGAGCCGCCGCCCGCGGGGCCCGCGCTCGTGCCGCCGGCGCCGTCGGCGCCGCCCGTCCCGTTGCAGTTCGCGCCGTCGGCGCCCCCGCCGCCCGGCGCGCCGCTTCCGCCGCTGCCTGCGTTTCCGACGGTGATGGCGACGTCGGCGAGCCTCACCCAAGTCGTCGCCCCCGTCGCGAGCACGCCGTAGAGCGATTGGCTGCCGTTCACGCCGGTGAGGCCGACCTCGATCGAGAGGGTGTCCAAGGTGACCTGGCCCGTCGTGCTCGACGCGCGGACGCCGACGCCGCCTTGGCCGACGATCTTCACGCTCTGCGTGCGCGTGCCGGTGCACTGCCTTCGCCACGTGCCGCCGACGTCATCCCAGCCGCCCTGCACGAGGAGGCCGCCGGCTCCGGTGAGGTCCAGCGTCTCGGCGTAAGTGCCGCTGTCGACGTAGAGCGTCGTGACACCGGGCACCGCCTTGGCGCGCGTGAGGCCGAGCGCGAGCGTCGCGCAGGGCTGCAGCTTCGAGCCGCAGTTGGCCGAGGTCAGGCCTGCGGCGGAGACGAAGATGCCGCGGACGTCGTCCGCCGTCTCTTTCGCGCAATCGGGGCCCGAGTCGACGAGGACGACAGGAACGTCGGGGCCGCCGGTGTCCCTCAGCGGCGGTCCGGGCCCATCGACGCTCGTGTCGGGCGCGCCGGCCTCGCCCACCAGCGGATCGAGCACGCCATCTTCGACGCCGAGCACGCTGGCGCACGCGAGCGCGAGCCCGCCCGCCGCGAGCAGTCCCCCCGCCGCGCCGACGATGCCGAATCGGTTCATCCTTCCAATGCCCTACGTTTACTAAACGAGGGGTTGGGCCTGGGGTCAATCCGCGTATTCATAAGCATGGAGAAAGGTGGGGCAATGTGCCTCACCTGCCCTTGAAGACGGGCTTCCGCTTTTCGGCGAACGCCGCGAGCGCCTCCCGACGATCCTCGCTCACGAGGGTCTTGTCGTAACTCACCTTTTCGAGCTCGAGGCCGAGCTCGAGCGTCGTCCCAGACGCTCGGTCGATCGCCTCGAGCGCTGCCGCCTGCGCGACCGGCGCGCCGTTCGCGATCGGCTCGATCCACGCGATGGCGTCGTCGACGACGTTCATGCCCTTCGCCGTGACGCGGTTCACGAGCCCCCACGCGAGCGCCTCCTCCGCGGTCAGGCGGCGACCGAGGAGGATCATCTCCTTCGCGCGCGCCTCGCCGACGACGCGCGGCAATCGCTGCGTGCCGCCCGCGCCGGGGATGATGCCGAGCGTCGTCTCCGGCAGACCGAGAGACGCGTGCGCCGCCGCGACGCGGAGATCGCAGATGAGCGCGAGCTCGAGCCCACCGCCGAAGGCGACGCCGTTGATCGCCGCGACGACGGGCTTCGGCGAAGCGTCGAGCGGGCCGAGCTCCGTGCGATAGAGCTGCACCTGCACGCGTACGTCGTTCTCGCTCATGCCCTGGCGCTCTTTGAGATCGGCGCCGGCGCAGAACGCCTTTTCGCCCGCGCCCGTGAGGACGATGGCGCGCACGTGCGGGTCCGCGGCGGCCTCGCGCGCGAGCTTGCCGAGCGCGAGCAGGGTCGCGCGCGACAGCGCGTTCATCCGGGCCTCGCGGTCGATCGTCCACACGACGACGCTGCCGCGCTGCTCGATGCGAATCGGGAAGGCCTCGTCGCTCATCGCCTCTTCCTCTCTTTGCCGCCGGCCTTCGCCAGCGGCTTGCCGGCGGTGACCGCTTTCGTCTTGCCGCCGGAAGGGGCCGTCGGCGACGGCGGTTTCTCCCGGGCGCCGAGCTTCGTCTCGAGGACGCTCATGCGTGT
>JAYVXL010000274.1:0-6932 GCA_043785185.1 Myxococcales bacterium | reverse complement strand
TTCTCCTGCAAGAAGACCCGCTCGCTCTCCTTCAGGATCTGCCCTGCGTCGAGCAGGAAGAGCACGGCGTCGGCGCGCGGGATGTAGCTGTAGGTGATGTCCGCCCGCTGGAGCGACAGATCGTTCACGCCCGGCGTGTCGACGAGCAAGATGCGCTCCTTGAGCAGCTGCGCGGGGTAACCGACCTCGAGGAAGTCGACGTCCTCGGGGTGGGCGCTGCCGCCGACCGCGAAGTTGCGCGTGCTCTCGAACGGGATCGTCTCGCGGCGGCCCGACGTGTACTGCACCGTCGCCTCCGGCGCGTCGGCGTACTTGAGGTGGTGGATCGCGGCCGTCGTCGGCGTCACGCCGACGGGCAGGACGCTCTCGCCGAGCAGCGCGTTCACGAAGCTGGACTTGCCGTGGTTGAACTCGCCGACGACGACGAGGTGAAAGCGATCCTCCTCGAGCTTCTTCACGAGCTCGCGCTCGACGCGCTCGCGCAGCGTCTTGGCGCCGACCGACTCGGCGACGCTCGAGAGCTCGGAGAGCGCCTGGGTCACCTCGGACTTCTTGTCGCGAAATGCGTCCAGCATCGCCTTGCCGTCCCCCTTCTCCGCGCTGAGCGCGAAGATGCCGCTCGTTCCGTTCGCGCCGTTCACCCCGTTCGCGCCGTCGCTCATGCGTCCCCCTTCAGGAGCTTCTGGACTTTGTCGTCCACGTCCGTCATCGCGAGGCCGCCCGCGCCTAGCCCGGCGGCCTTGCGGTAGATCTCGCTCTCGGCGAAGACGCGCATGGCCAGGACGCGCTTGGGCAGCCACGGGTGCGTCGCGAACACCTCCATGTAGCGCCCGAGGCCGTCCTTGCCCTCCTCGTACTGGTCGAGGAACGCGTCGATATTGAACTCCTCGTACAGCTTGCGGGACCCGAGCACGAGCTTGGTGAGCGCGCGGGCGGAGACGACGTCGTTCTTGCTGCAGAGCATTCCGGCGCGGTCGCAGGTGATCTCGGCGCGGCGGCTCCAGGCGCGCAGCGCGATGAGCGCCGGCTGCGTGATCCACTGCGCCAAGACGCCGGCCATGTTCGTCAGGTAGTGCAGCGCCGTCAGGTACACGACGTGGGAGTTGTGGATGTGGCCGCACTCGTGCCCGAGGACGGTGAGCAGCTCCTCGTCCGAGTAGTGGTCGATGAGCGCGGAGTGGACCATCACGAACGACTGCTCGTTGGTGCCGTAGGTCGCCGCGTTCAAGTGCGGCGAGTTGATGATGTAAACCTGAGGCGTCGCGATCTGCAGCGTATCGGAGCACTGCTTGATGAGCGCCTGGATGCGCGGAAACTGCCGCTCGCTCACCTTGACAGCGCTGCCCAGCAGCTGCCCCTTCCACACCGTCTCGAACATGCGAACGGTGCTCGTCACCGCGAGCTCGATCGGCTTGGCGCGCTCGAAGGCCGCGCGCGTCTGGCGGTCCATCACGTACGCGTACTCGTGTCCCGAGGTCTCCGCTCCGCCTCCGGCGCGCTCGCTCTTCTTCTTCGCGACGAAGGCTTCGAAATCCAGCGTGGGCACGTTCGGCATGGGGGACCTTTCCTAAGACGACGATGCACGAGGAACGTAAGGCGGCCGGGCGAGCGGTGCAATCCGCGCCTGGGAAATGGGCAGGGAGCCCATGGGAGTACACGCGGCGCGGGCGATCTCTTCCTCCCAAGCTCTACGGCTGGGCACCCGTCCGCGATCTAAAACTGCGCCGACCGGCCCGGCCGCTGCGTCAGAAGCTCTGGATCCGTAGCCCGCCGTTGACGAAATGGGTCTCGGTGCGCTGCTTCTCGAAGGCCCCCGTCGCGACCAGCGTAATGCCCGTCGCGAGGGCCACGCCCGCGGCGACGACGGCGCCGGTCGCCCAGAACGGCCAGCGGGGGGCGGCGGGCTCGTCGGCGCGGCCCACGTTCCATACGTCGGTCTGCGCGGCGCCGCCGACGCGCCACTCGGCGAGCGGCCCGCACGCGGCGCCCTCGCACGTCGCCACGCCGAGCCCTGCGCCGAGCGGCGCGACGGCGACCCAGCGGGGGCACAGCACGAGCGGCGCGCGGACCCCGGCGCCGTCCTGCTCGGCGGACGCGAGATCCCCCGACGAGCACGCGGGCGCGCTTGGCACGTGGACCTTGACGACGGCGCCCTCCGCCAACGCAATCCACGCCGCGTAGCGGAGCTCGCCGGCGACGGCGATCGTCAAGACGTGCTCGCCCGCCGGCTTGTTCACGAGCGGGCCGCCGTCGAGGCGGACGTGGACCGCGTCGCCGCCGCCGTCGACGACGATGCGCGCCGCCACGACGGTGGCCTCTCCGCGCGCGCTCGTCTCGCCCACGCCGGCGACGCGGCCGCCGTCGAGCGCCGCGGCCTTGCGCCACGCCGCGTCGCCGCGCGCCGCGTCTTTCGGCTCGAGGCGGCGCCAGCGCGCCGACCACGCGCGGTCGACCTCGGCCATCAGCCACGCGGCGTTCGGCAGCTCGGGGTGCGCGCGCAAAAGCTCGCCCGCGCGGGTGAGCGCCCGCTCGGTCGCGTCCGCCTCCTGCGACGACAGCGCGTCACGCGCGCGCTCGAGCTCGTCCTCCACGCTCGTCGCGATCGCGAGATCGACGGCCACGGCCGGCGCGCGGCCATCCGGCGGGATCGCCAGCCGCACGCCGCGCGCGAGCGCCCACTCACTCAGCGCTTGCCGATCGGCCGCGCCGCGCGCCGGCGCGAGCCACACCACGGGCGCGGGGCTCGGCGCGTCGGGCGGGGCGGCGTCCATGCTCAGCGCTTTCCCGGCTTCTTCGCCGGCGCCTTCTTCTTGGCGGGCGCGGCGAAGGTCTTCTTCGCCGACGTCTTCGCCGCCGGCTTCGGCGCGTCGGCGCCGCCGCGGAGGACCGCGAGCACCGCTTCGGCATGGCCGTCGACCTTCACCGACGGGAACACCTTCACGAGCCTCCCGTCGCCGCCGACGACGAACGTGCTGCGGATGGTGCCGAGCACCTTGCGCCCGTACATCATCTTCTCGCCGTACGCGCCGAACGCCTTGTGCACCGAGAGGTCCGCGTCGGAGAGGAGCGGGAAGTTGAGCGCGTACCTGTCGCGGAACCCGCAGTGGCTCGCGACGGAGTCCTTGCTGACGCCGAGGACCGTCGCCCCGAGCTTGGCGAAGGCGGCGCGGGACGACGCGAACGCTTGCGCCTGGCGCGTGCAGCCGGGCGTGTTGTCCCGCGGATAGAAGTAGACGACGACCGGCTTGCCTGCGAAGTCCTCAAGGCGAACGTCCTTGCCGGCGTCGCTCTGCAGCGTGAAACGGGGGGCTTTCTGGCCTTCTCTCAGCATCGGATCTCCTCGATCTCGCGGTGCGGGTTCCTGATAGATTAAATCGAGAGGTCTACGAATCTCGTGCAACTCAACTTCGGCGCCCGTGAGGTTACGATCAAGCTCGTTTACTACGGGCCGGCGCTCAGTGGGAAAACCACCAACCTCAAAGCGCTGCACGAGCTCGTCAAGGACGAGAGCCGCGGCCGTCTGATGACGCTCGAGACCAAGGACGACCGTACCCTCTTTTTCGACATGCTCCCGCTGACGTTCAAGGCCGGCGAGGAGGGCCTCGGCAGTGGATCGAGCGGGGGCGGGCCGAGCGGGGGCGGCTCGAGCGGGATGAGCATGCGCCTCAAGGTCTTCACTGTGCCCGGGCAGGTGCTTCACGCGAGCACGCGCCGCCTGGTCCTGCAGGGGGCGGATGGCGTCGCGTTCATCGCCGACTCGCAGGTCGCGCAGACGGAGAACAACGCCGCGTCGTTCCTCGACCTGCGCGCCAACTTGAAGGAGATGGGCCGCAGCATCAAGGATCTGCCGCTCATCATCCAGTTCAACAAGCGCGACATGCCGAACGTCCGCAAGGACGCCGACATCGAGCAGCTCGCCCAGAAGGGCAAGGAGCCGGTCTTCACGGCGTCGGCCGTCAGCGGCGTGGGCGTGCTCGAGTCGTTCTTCGGCCTCCTCTACCTGACGTGGCAGCGCCTCGACGCCGAGCACCAGCTCGCGAGCAAGCTCGGCATCCGGCCCGAGCAGTTCCTCACCGTGGCGGCGCGCAAGCTCGGCCACCCGGGAGACGTCGGCCGTCTCCTCGCCGCGTGCGTGGGCGGTAGGCTGCTGCCTGCCACCGGAAAGGGGCGCTGAGGTGACGGCGGACCCGCGCGTCTCCGAGGTCAGCGAGCTCTCGATCGACGGGCACCTCCGCCTCGAGGACCTCGTCGATCGCACCGGGCTCACGGAGCTCACGAAGAGCTTCTTCACGCTCTTCGGCATCCCCGTGCGCATCTACTCGAACGACGGGGCGCTCCTCGCCGACGCGTCCCACGAGCACGAAGTGTGCGCGTACGTGAACACGCTGGCCGGCGGTCGCAAGGCCTGCACCGAGACGGTGCGCGCCGTCCGCGCCGCCGATCCCGCGGACGCGAGCCTGGAGCACGTGCACCCGTGCTTCACCGGCAACGCGTACCGCATCGTGCCGCTGGACTACGACAGCCGGCGCATCGGCCGCATCATCCTCGGCCCCTACGCGCCCATCGCGCCGACCCAGGTGCCGTCGTCGCTCGCGGACGTCGACGCAGGGCTCGACAAGACGCGCGCGCTCACGCTCCTGCAGAAGGTGCCGCGCGCCAAGGCCGAGACGGTCACGCGCATCGGAAGTCACCTCAAGTCGGCGCTCGACCTCATCGTCTTCAGCGGCCACCGCGCCCTGCTCACGAGCCAGATGCACCTCCTGTCGGTGCGCGAGAGCTACCGCGAGCTGCAGGAGAAGAACCAGAAGCTCCAGGAGGCGTACGACCGCCTGAAGGAGCTCGATCGGCTCAAGTCGAACTTCCTCGCGACGGTCAGCCACGAGCTGCGCACGCCGCTCACGTCCATCATCGGCTACAGCGAGATGCTGACCGAGGGCATCGCCGGCGAGCTGACCGGCGAGCAGCTCGAGTTCGTCAAGACGATCCACGAGAAGGGCGAGCAGCTGCTCGGCCTCATCAAGGGGCTGCTCGACCTGTCGAAGCTCGAGAGCGGCACGATGTCGATGCGTCGGCGCTCGATCGTCATCAAGGAGGTGCTCGACGAGGTCCTCTCGACGCTCACCCCGATCGCGCGCAAGAAGGCCGTGGAGCTCCGGCTCGACGTGGAGGGCGTAGCGACCGAGCTCCGTGCGGACCCGGAGCGCCTTCGTCAGGTGTTCATCAACCTGGTCGAAAATGCGCTCAAATTCACGCCGCCGCAGGGCACAGTGACGATGCGCGCGCGCCTCGTGAGCACGGCGAGCGATGGCGAGGACGACGCAGGCTTCGCGCTGATGGGGCCGGCGCTCTCGAAGGTCGAAGTGCGCATCATGGACACCGGCATCGGCATTCCCGAGAGCGAGCGGGCGAAGGTGTTCGACCCGTTTTACCAGGTGGATTCGTCCTCCACCCGCGAGTACGGCGGCACGGGGCTCGGGCTCTCGATCGTGAAGCGCCTCGTCGAGGCCCACGGCGGCAGCGTCTGGATCGAGGGCAACCAGCCGAGTGGCACCGTCTTCGTGGTGCGGCTGCCGCCGGCGTCGCTCGCGTCGGGACGGCCGCCCGCGCCGGCGTAGGAAGGGCGGGCGACTCCATGACGACGGAGCGCGAGCGCATCGCGCGCCTCGGCGCGCTCTTCGGCGGCGCCTCGCCCGGCGTGACGCTGGGCATCGGCGACGACGCCGCGGTGCTCACCCCGCCCGCGGGCGCGCTGCTCGTGTGGACGGTCGACGCGCAGGTCGAAGGCGTGCACTTCGAGCGCGCGTGGCTCGGGAGCCTCGAGGACCTCGGCTACCGCGCGTTCATGGCGGCGGCGAGCGACGTCGCGGCGATGGGAGCCGCCCCGTGGTGCGCGCTCGCCGCGCTGGAGCTGCCGGCCGGCACGGACGACGACGCGCTCGACGCGATCGCGCTCGGGCAGCGCGAGGCGGCCGTGCGCGTCGGCGCGCCGATCGTCGGCGGGAACCTGTCGCGCGGCCCGGTGCTCGCGATCACGACCACGCTCCTCGGGACGGCGGCGCGCCCCGTCACGCGCAGCGGCGCGCGCGTCGGGGACGGGCTTTGGCTCGCGGGCCCCGTCGGGCTCGCGGCCGCGGGCCTCGCCGCGCTAGCCCGGGGAGTCAAGGACGCGCGCCTCGACGTCGCGATCGCCGCGTGGCGGCGGCCGCGCGCGCTCACGGCCGAAGGGCGCGGGCTCGCCGGCGTCGCGCACGCCGCCGTCGACGTATCGGACGGCCTCGCGCGCGATCTCGATCACCTCGCCATCGCGAGCGGCGTCTGCGCGACGGTCGACGAGGCGGCGCTACGCGGCCACGGCGGAGACGCGCTCGGAGGGGCGGCCGCCGCGCTCGGCCGCGACGCGCTCGATCTCGCGCTGCACGGCGGCGAGGACTATGCCCTCCTCGCCGCGAGCGCCACGCCGCTGCCTGGCTTCACCCGCATCGGCGAGATCCGCGGCGGCCGAGGCCTCGTGCTCTGCGCGGCGGACGGCCGCGAGGCGCCGCTCGCCGCCCGCGGCTTCGATCACTTCGGCGGACGCGAGACTTAGCCGTCGCGCTTCAGAGGCCCGCGCAGAGCGCGGGGGCGTTCTTGATGAGCTTGAGCGCCGGACGCAGCGCGTTGAGCTCGGGCGCGTTGGGGTTTGCCTTGAGCGACGCCGCCGTCGTCTGGCAAAGCATCACGACCTGCGTCATCTCCGGCGGGTTGCCGTTCTCCTTCGCCTGCTTCGCCAAGGCGCTGCAGCACTGCGAGAGGCGCGTCACGAACGGATCGCCCGGCTTCCAGTTGCCGCCCGCATGGTGCGCGGCGTCGACGCCCGCGTCGAAGCCAGCGTCGTCCAGCGACTCGAGCAGCAGCGGCGCGGCGTCGATGACGACGGGCGGCGGCTCGGCGTC
>JAYVXL010000273.1:0-6940 GCA_043785185.1 Myxococcales bacterium | reverse complement strand
GCCCGAGCGGCTGCCAGGTATTTGCAGGTTGCACGTTGTAGAACTCGAAGCCCGCGAGGCCCGGGTTCATGTCGAGGTGCACACCGTACGCGCAGCGCGCGAGGAGCATCGCGCCGGCGAGCGTCTCCGCGGAGATGTCGACGCCCCAGAAATAGCCGACGTAGTCCTCCTTGGTGAGGCAGATGCCGGAGCGCGTCGTGTGGATGTTGTCGGCCCAGCCCTTCGGCGTGCCGCCCCACCACGTCCGTTGGTACGGGTTCCACTTGTCGCCCTCGACGAGCGCCGTGAGGTTCTGGCGGTACGAGAGCACGTCGTCCGGCACGTCGCTCGAGGCAGGCCACGTGCCCAGCGCCGTCGCGCCGTCGCGCATCTCCAAAATGGTGGCCGCGTAGGGCTTCGGCGGCAGGTAGTTGATGCCGTTGACCTGCATGCCGAACTCGCCGTGGATCGCCTGGAAGCCGCCGTTGAAGCCGGCGACGACGCGCCGAAGCACCTCGGGCGTGCGCGGGATGACGCCAGGGCCCGCCTCGCCGGTCGCGCTCACCGGCTCGACGGTGCCCGCTTCCATGTGGAGCGCGATCTGCCGCGGATCCCACATCGTCAGGTAGATGCGCGTCGCCGGGCGCGATTTTTCGGGGCGGATGAACGACGTCACGAACGCCGGCGGCGCGCCCTCGACGTGCGTGATGAACGGGTCTTTGTCGAGCGTGATCCATTGCCCTTCGTTCGGCAGCGGCGGGCTGAGCGCGGGCTTGAGCGGCGGCGGCGGCCATCCGATCTCCGGATCGACGAAGCTCGCGGGCTGCTGCACGCCGCTGTTCACGGCGCCGAGATCTTCGGCGACGTTGCTCGTCTCGCCGGACAGACCGGGGATCCACTGCTTGAGCGTGAAGGCGATCGCCTTCAGGTACATCGTCTTCTCGTCGCCGATCCAGGGCGTCTCGCGCAGCCGTTCGCTCATCCACGGCGCGAACGTCGCCGGTCGCGCCTTCTCCTCGAGCGCGACGCGCACCCAGCCGGCGCCCTCGATGGGGGTCGCGCGCGGCGCGTCGACCTGGATCGCGCGCCCGTCCGCGCGGACCGAGAGGACGTCGTCCGACGTCCACGCGAGCTGCACGTCGGTCGCGATCGGATCGAGCGCGTACGCGGCGTGGAGGACGCCGCTGGGCTGGCCGGTCTTCTGCCGGTTGGTGATGCCGGTCTGCCAACGCTGCATGCGCGTGAAGTCGGCGTACGTGTCCGGCGAGCGGCCGCGAAGGTCGAGCGTGTGGACTCCCGTGACGCTGCCGTCGATCGTCGCCACGTACGCCGCGAACCGGCCGCGCACGAGCGGGCGCGCTTCGTCGACGCCGATCGTGTGCGTGAGGTCGTGCTCGCTGCCGACCTCGAGCAGCGTCCCTTCCGGCGAGAGGCGGGCGTCGACGAAGTAGAGATCGGCCGGGTCGCTCCCGCGGCTCGCGCGGACGAGCGCGCGCGCGCCGCCGAAGAGCGCGCCGCGGACGCCGCGCGCGCCGCCTACCCACGTCACGTCCTCGGGCTCGCACCCGAGGCCGCGCGCGCGCAGCACCTGGGCGAGCGCCGCGGAGCGGCTGAGCGCGCTGCTGTCCACGGACTCGCCGCGCCGCAGCGTGAGCAGCGCCGCCGCGACGAGCGCGAACGGCACCGGCCGCCAGATGGGCTTCACGCGGTGCACGAAGAGTGAACGCTCCCGGAGAGGCATCGAGTTCGTCGGGCCGACCCCAGAGGGCGGGCGCCCGTGCCCGTTCAGACCTACCAGCTCGCTCTCGTTCGATCCACCTCCCGTGCAGTCACCGCCGGTGCCCCCGCGCCAACCAAGTTGGCGGCTCGGGCGGAGATTCGCCGGCATTCGCGCCCCCTCTCGGCTGGCCCGCCGCGTGCTACAAAAGCCTCGTGGCACCCCCTCGTGCGCCCCGGCTGCTCGGCCTCCGCCGCGTCCTCGCGGTCGTCGCGCTCATTCTGTCGTGCGTGGCGTGGCTGGCGTGCGCGAGCCCGACGCTGCCGGTGCCTCCGCCGCTCTTGCCGACGATCACGGGGTCGAGCACGCCCGGCAAGGTGCACCTCGCCAGTAGCCGCGGCGCCGAGCCGAACGCGCTCATCGTCATCTACAACCGCAGCCCCCGGGTGCCGCTCGACCAGCGCGTGTCCGGCGCGCAGGCGGACGACGTGGGCTCGTGGGACGCCGAGGTGGTGGCGACGCCGGGTGACTACCTCGACATCACGCAGGAGTCGGGGACGTCCCGCTCCGCGCCGGTGACGACGCAAGTGCCGCGCTAGACCAAGCGCTAGACCAGAGCGAGACCAGAGCGAGACCAGGCCCGCGTCGTCCGCGCGAACGGGGGGCGTGCGCCGGCGCAGCGACGGATCGTTCGCGCCGGCGTCCCAGCCCTTCGCGCCGTACGCGCCGTCCCAGGCCGACGGGCGCTCCGCGCCCTTCCATGGGTTTCACACGACGCGCAAGCTGACGCGTTTCTTCTGCGCCGTGGCGGCGCGCGGCGGCGCGTCGATGACGTCGCCGACCATGTCGTAGTCGCTCGCCTGCGTGACGCGCACGCGCCGCAGCTCGCCGGCAAGGACCTCGCCGCCCGACAGGTACACCTGCCCGTCGATCTCCGGCGCCTGCCCGGCGTGCCGCCCCTTCATCACGAGATCGTGCTCCTCGCTCGGCCCCTCGACGAGGACGTCGACCTCGCGGCCGATGAGGCGCTTGTTGTTCTCTCGCGCGATCTTGCGCTGCGTCGCCATGAGCTTGCGGTAGCGGTTGGCGGCGACGACGCCCTTCACCTTGTCCGCGTACGCGAAGCTCTTGCAGCTCTCCTCGTCGGAGTACTTGAAGACGCCGACGTGGTCGAAGCGCGCCCACGTCACGAAGTCGAGCAGCTCCTGGAACTCCGCGTCCGTCTCGCCGGGGTGGCCGACGATGAACGCGGTGCGGAAGAACAGCTCCGGGACGGCCTCGCGCAGGCGCGCGACGACGCGCTTCTGCCGGTCCTTCCCGTGCCCGCGCTTCATGCGCTTCAGCATGTCGTCGGCCGCGTGCTGCAGCGGCATGTCGACGTACGGCACGACGCGCGGGTGGCTCTTCAAGAGCTCGATGAGCGCCTCGTCGATCGTCTCCGGGTACAGATAGAAGAGGCGAACCCAGCGCACGCCGGGCACGTCGGCGACGCGGCGGACCATGTCCGCGAGGCGGGCCTCTTGCGCTTTGCCGAGGTCGCGGCCGTAGGCGATCGTGTCCTGCGAGATGAGGTTCAGCTCGAGGACGCCGTTCGCGACGAGCTGCTCGGCCTCGCGCACGATGTCGTCCACGGGGCGCGAGCGCTGCTTGCCGCGGAACTCGGGAATTGTGCAGAATGCACACGTCCGGTTGCACCCCTCGGCGATCTTCAGGTACGCGCTCGCGCGCGGGCCGGTCGTGACGCGCGGATCCGCGGCGCGTACGACCCAGTCGGCCGGGTTGCCGACGAGCATGCGCTCCGCCTTGCCCTCGAGCACCTCCTTCAGCTTGAGCATGTCACTCGAGCCGAGGAAGTGATCGACCTCGGGCATCCCCTTGGCGAGATCCTGCGGGTAGCGCTGGGAGAGGCACCCGGCGACGACGAGCCGCTCGCAGGTGCCGAGCTTTTTGTACTCGCTCATCTCGAGGATGGTGTCGATCGACTCCTTCTTCGCCTCGCCGATGAACCCGCACGTGTTGACGACGATGACGGACGCCTTGTCGGGCTCGTCCACGAGCGCGTAGTCGCCCATCTGGGCGACGCCCAGCATCACCTCGGTGTCGACGCGGTTCTTCGGGCACCCCAGGCTGATGAAGTGGATGCTTTTCTTCTTCGGGGGTTTCCGCGCGGCCATGAAGGGCCGGTCAATAGCACGCGACGTCGATGTTGTCGGCGTTGGGCGTCCCCTGCAGGCTCACGCCGCCGTCGACCTTCGCGGCCTGCCACACGTGGAAGCTCCAGCTCCAGCGGTTCCAGTCTCGACGCACGCTCCACGCGCAGTCGACGGGGAAGCTCACGGATCGGCCGATCTTCGGCGTCCACGCGCCGTACGTGATCGTGTCGATCGTGACGCCGCCCGCGCTGACGGTAATGGTGTCGCCGTCGTTCTTGAGCGCGTCGGTTGCGACCCAGGAGAGGACGGGGCTCGGGAGGTTGTTGTTCAGCTCGGAGATCGCCGTGTCGGCGACGATGATCGTCCCGTTCGGCGGCAGGAGCAGGTCGTAGGTGACGTCGACGGCGTCGGGCGGCGCCGTCGGCCCGCGCGGCGACTCGACGTGGAGCCCCTTGAGGTTCAGCGTGCAGTCGGAGTGGGTGCTCTGGATCTCGACCCACTCGCCGCGGTCGCCGCTGCCGGCCTGCGATGCGATCATGAACTCGACGATCGCGAGATCGCCGGCGGCGAGCGGTGCGCACGTCTTGGGACCGCCGTCTTGCGGCGGAGGGCCGGCATCGAAGGGCGGCGGGAGGATGCCGCCGTCCGTGAGGTTCGGGCGACCGCCGCCCTCGGGCAGCGGCACGTCGGCGTCGCGGCCGCGCTCGCCGGCGCCGAAGACGTCGGAGTCGGGGTTGTTGTAGTCGGGCGCGCGCGCGTCGGGCAGCGCCGGATCGCCCGGATCGTCGGTGCCGTAGCCGGCGGCGTCGGCGGTGACGTGGGCCCTCGAGCTGGCCGCGGGCGCGCACGCGACGAACGCCGCGGCCGCCGGAGCCGTCAACCCGAGAAGAAGCAACGTGCGGACACGCGCCGTAAGCATGGGGCTCGTTCTAGCAGGAGGTGGGTAAGGGGCCAGGATACGGTGAAGGTAAATGTAAGATGGTTTGATCCACCCGTCCGAGCGGGGGGCCGAGGCGGGCCGAGTGCGGCCGGGGAGGACGAAGGAACGACGGGTTAAAGACCTACTGCATCATCGCGATGAATCGATCGAAAAGATAAAGCGCGTCGTGCGGGCCCGCGGCGGCCTCGGGATGGTACTGGACGCTGAACGCCTGGAGCGCCGGCGCGCGCAGTCCCTCGCTCGTGCCGTCGTTCAAGTGCACGTGCGTCGACTCGATGCCCGGCGGGAGCGTGGCGAGATCGACGCAGAACCCATGATTCTGGCTCGTGATCTCGATCTTGCCGGTGGCGAGGTCCTTCACCGGCTGGTTGGCGCCGCGGTGGCCGAACTTGAGCTTGTACGTGCGCGCGCCGAGCGCGAGCGCGAGGAGCTGATGGCCTAGGCAGATGCCGAAAATGGGCTTCTTGCCGAGGAGCTCTTTGATCGTCGCCTGCGCGTAGGTGACCGCGGCGGGGTCGCCGGGGCCGTTCGACAAGAAGATGCCGTCGGGCTGGAGCGCGAGGATGTCCTTCGCGGTCGCCCCGGCCGGCACGACCGTGACCTTGCAGCCGACGTCGACGAGGCAGCGCAGGATGTTGCGCTTCACGCCGTAGTCGACGGCGACGACATGGTGGCGCGGCGGGCGCGGCGCGGCGCCGATCGTCGACCACGCGCCGCGGCCCTCGGTCCACGCGTACGCCTGCTTGGGGGTGACGTGCTTGACGAGATCGAGCCCCGACATGTCCGGCGCCGCCTTCGCGCGCGCTTGAAGTTGCAGGACGGGCTCGGCCCCGATCGCGCCGTTCTGCGAGCCGTGATCGCGCAAGTGGCGGGTCAGCTTGCGGGTGTCGACGTCGGTGATGCCGACGATGCCGTGGCGCGCGAGCCACCCGTCGAGAGACTCCTTCGCGCGCCAGCTCGAGGTGACCGGGGACAGGTCGCGGACGACGAAGCCGGCGACGCGCGGCTTGCCGTCGGTCGCCTCGACGTCCTCGTCGTTCACGCCGACGTTGCCGATCTCGGGCGCCGTCATCGTCACGATCTGGCCGTAGTACGACGGATCGGTGAGCACCTCCTGGTAGCCCAGCATCGTCGTCGTGAACACCGCCTCGCCGACGGCCCCCTCCGCGCGGGCCCCGAAGAGGCGCCCCGGGAAGACCGTGCCGTCGGCCAGCACCAAGTGGGCGCGCGCGTCGCTCATTCGAAAATCACCCTTCCTTGGCACACGGTCATGAGCACGCGTCCCTTGACCTCGCGGCCCATGAACGGCGTATTTTTGCTCTTCGAACGCAGGCGCTCCTTCGTGACCGTCCAGCGCGCCTCCGGATCGACGAGCACGAGGTCGGCCGCGAGCCCCTCCTTGATGCGGGGCACCGGCAGCCCGACGACGCGCGCCGGCGCGCGGGTGAGCGCGTCGACGAGGCGCGCGAGGGAGAGCACGCCTTGTTCGACGAGGCCGAGGAGGAGCGGCACGCACAGCTCGAGGCCGATCATCCCCGGCGCCGCCTCGGCGAGCTCGCAGTCCTTGTCGAGCGCGCCGTGCGGCGCGTGGTCGGTGGCGATGCAGTCGATCGTGCCGTCGGCGAGCGCGGCGCGGAGGGCCTCGAGGTCCTCCGGCTCGCGGAGCGGCGGGTTCACCTTGCACGCGGTGTCGTAGCCGACGAGCGCCTCGTGGGTGAGGAGCAAGTGGTGCGGCGTCACCTCGGCGGTCGCGGCGATGCCGCGCGATTTCGCCTCGCGGAGCAGGCGCACCGCGCCCAGCGTGGAGAGATGCGCGACGTGGTAGCGCGCGCCGGTGTACTCGGCGAGGAGCAGATCGCGCGCGACGATCACGTCCTCCGCCACGCGCGGCCAGCCGCGCAGGCCGAGGCGCGTCGACACGCCGCCCTCGTGCATCTGCGCGCCGTCGGTCAGGGCGTGATCCTCGCAGTGCTGGATGATGGGCAGGTCGAACGTCGACGCGTACTCGAGCGCGCGGCGCATGACGCTGCTGTTCATCACGCAGCGACCGTCGTCGCTCGCGCCGACGCAGCCGGCGTCCTTGAGGTCGGCCATCTCGGTGAGCGCCTCGCCGTTCTGGCCGACGGTGATGGCGCAGATGGGATGGAGGCG
>JAYVXL010000272.1:0-6973 GCA_043785185.1 Myxococcales bacterium | reverse complement strand
AGAAGGGGACGTTCGTGCGCCTCGAGGCGCCGCCGACCGCGGAGGGGCGTGTCGTCCGCGGCGAGCAGGGGCTCGATGTCGGCGACCTCATCAAGGTGAAGCTCGTCGCGGCCGAGCCTCGCAAGGGCTTCATCGACTTCGCGAAGATCTAGGCGACCCCCCCGCTCGGGCGCCAAGCGTCCTCACGTCGGCCGCCGGCGCTACTTCGCGGCGCCGAGCGCGTGGACCGTCAGGACCGGATGCTCGGCGCGACGCAGAACCTTCTCCGTGACGCTGCCGAGGAGCGCGTGCGCGAGGCCGGTGCGGCCGTGGGTCCCCATCACGATGAGGTCCACGCCGAGCGCCTTCGCCGCGCCGAGGATCTCGTCGGCGATTGGGCCGACGCGCAGCATCGTCTCGACCGCCGAGACGCGCCCCTTGAGCCGCGCGGCGATCGCGTCGAGGCCCGCCGTCGCGGCGTCGCGGATGGAGCGCGGCAGGTCGGTCGCCATGTTCGGCGACGCGCCGGGGTAGGGGTAGAAGGGCAGCTCATAGGCGTGAATGAGCACGATCTTCGCGCCGAAGACCTTCGCGAGGTCCGCGGCGGCTTCGACGGCGCGATCCGACGGCTCTTCGAAGTCGATGGGGACAAGGATCGTTCGAATGTTCAGCATGGTGCTCACCTGCGCCCTCTCGCTGCAACCGCGGGGCCAAGCGTGAAAGCGGCGGAGATCGGCGGCGGGGCTGCGTCGTGCGGCGCAAGACTTGCGCGCAGGCGCAGGAGCAGCGCACGATTCGGTGCATGACGCTTCGCGCGCTCGCCGCCTCCGGTCTCGCCGCCGTCCTCGCCGCCAGCGCCGTGGGGGCTTGCTCCGATCGCGTCCAGCCGACCGGCTCGCGCCTCGTCGTCGACGCGCCGCCGCCCGTCCCGCCCGCGCCGCGGGACGACGCGCAGCCCCCGAGCTACGACGCCGGCGCCCCGGACGGTGACGCTTCGCTCTATGCGCGCGGCGACGCGGCGAACCTCTCGGCGTGCAAGGGCTGCGTCTGCGCGAAGGACGTGAGCTTCTGCTTCGCCGGCGCGACGCTCGCGTTCCCGCGGGTCGGGGCGGGCGCGGACGCAGGCGACGCGGGCGATCCCGGCCCGCAGATCTGCGCGACCGCGAGCGCGCCGCCCGCCGTCGTCGGCTGCAACACCCTGCCGGCGGCGTGCGCCGCGAAGCCGTCGTGCGCGTGCATCATCGACACGCTGCAGCCGGCGTACCGCTGCTACCTCAACTGCGCGGACGACGGAACCGAGTGGCTCGTCTACTGCCCGAATCCGTAGCGCGAGCGTCGTTGAACGGGCGGGCCCACGACGGTAGCGACCCATCAGGAAGACGCGCTACGCCTCGGCCGCCATCCCCTGCGCGCGCATCCGCTGACCGACGGCGGCGAGCTGGCGATCGAGCTCCGACGCCGGCAGCGCGAGCAGCGAGCACGCGCGCAAGAGCATCGCGCGCTCTTGCGGGTCGACCTTGCCGTCGATCATCGCCGCCGACACGAGGCCGGCCAAGAACCACTGCGGCGACGCGGTCTGGAGCATGTTCGGTAGCTGCGGGCGCGCGAGGACCGCGCGCACCGTCTCGTCGGGGATGGCCCAGCGCCCCGCGCACATCGTGAGGAGCTTGCGCTCGCGCCGCGTGATCACGCCGTCGGACGCCATCATCGCGGCCATCTGCGTGAAGAGCAGCATGCGCTCGCGCGGATCGGCGATGTCCGGGAGGAGCCACGCCGGCAGCTCGCCGCCGTCGCTGGCCGGCGCGCCGTACGCGGGCGCGCGGCGCTGCGGCACCGCGCCGGCCGGCAAGATCGCGTCGAGCACCCACGCCTGCGCGCCCGCCGAGAGCTCGGCGTTGCAGTGATCGCACCGCGACGAGTCGCTCTCGGTGAGGCCGGCGCCGCACTGCCCGCAGACGAGCGCGGTCATCGAGAGCTTGGACGTCACGCCCGCCTTGCGCGCCATGCGAAAGACCGACTGCACCGGCGTGGCCTCGCGCGCGGCGCCGAAGATCGCCGACCAGTAGACCTTCACGTAGACGTGGTCGAGGTCCGCCTCGGTCGGCGCGCGGTCCACGCGGAGCAGATCCGCGCCGCCGACGGCCGCGTCGCGCGCGGCGCCGACCGTGCCGAGCTGCGCCCGCGTGGCGAGGAACTCCGCGGTCGCGCACTTCCGCAGCTTCGACGGCGAGACCTCGCGGTTGGCCTGTAGCCATTTCCAAAACAGGTACGACGCGCGATCCTCGAGCGCCTCCTGGGCGACCTGCGGGTCGACGTCGCGGAGCGTGTCCAGCCCGTCGACGTCGCCGCTCGACGGGTGCCACTCGACGGTCTGCGTGATCTCCGCGAGGACCCAGTCGTACTCGCCCGAGCACACGAGCGCCTTGCAGTACTTGCAGGTGAGCACCTCGCCGGCTTGATCGAGCGGCGCGCCGCACGAAGGGCACGCCCTGCCGACCTGCGCGGGATCGGTCTTCGTCACCGCGCCGTGCTTGCGCACGAGCGACCAGATCTCGGTGTACGGCTCGACGGGCGCCGCGCGCAGCGCCTGGGCGATCTGATCGCGTGTCGCCTGGACGGGCACCATCACGTCGCGCGCCTGCGCGGTGAAGCGGATGTGCACGACGTCGAACGGCGGCGCGCTCTCCACGGCCTCGAGCGTCGTGAAGAGCACCTGCGCGTCGCTCATGACGTTGCGCCGGTTCTCCTGCCGCATGAGCGCGAGCTGCACCTGAAAGCGGCTGTACACGCCGTCGGACACGAACGGGCGCGCCGGGCGCATGTCGCCACCACACCACGCGTCGCGGAGGATGCGGGACATCTCGTTCACGCGGCGGAACAGATCGGCTTCGGTCAGGTTGGGATCGCGCGCGCGCAAGGCGTCGAGCGTCGCGGCCTGGCGCATCGGCGCGGTGGCCGCCTGCTGCGCCTCCCAGATCGCCTGACGCGTATCGCGCTGCGCGCCCGTGCGCCCGCGTTGAAGGATGGAGTAGACGATGACGCCGCCGACCAGGAGGAGCACGACGAGGACGATCACGCCGCCGTCTGCGCCCCCGCCTCCGGTGGACGGGCCGAGGTAAATGCCACCGCTCGACGAGCCGCCGTAGCCCCCGCCGCCTCCGCCGCGGTAACCGCCGCCTCCTCCGCCTCCACCGCCTCCGCCGCGGTACGAGCCGCCGCCGCCGGGGCGCGCCCACGCGTCCGCGGGCACGAACGCGACGCCCGCCACGACCGAGATGGCCGAGGCAAGGAGGAGGAGCAGGGCGAGGCGTCGCGCCGCGGTCATGGCCTGCGAGTCTACCGTGTTTGCGGGGGCGCCGGCGTCGCGTCGAGCACGGCGTCCTGCCAGGCGGGGAGATCGAGGACGAAGCGCGCGCCACCGCCCGGCGCGTCCTCGACGTCGAGCGTGCCGTCCTCCTCTTCCGCGATGCCGCGCGCGAGCCAGAGGCCGAGCCCCGTACCGCCTTGCTGCTCGCGGGTCGTGAAGAACGGCTCGAATATTTTGTGACGGTTCGCCTCGGGGACGCCGGGGCCGTTGTCGGTCACCTCGAGGCGCACGCGATCGCCGGCGCGATAGGTGCGGACCTCGATGCGGTGGTCTTGCGGGTCGCCGGGCGGAATCGACTGCGCGGCGTTCACGATGAGGTTCAGCGCGCACTGCGCGAGGCGCGCGCCGCGCACGTGCGTGAGTAGGCCGTCGCCGAGCGTGCGCTCCACGCGCGCCCGCCCGCGCGTCTCGTGCGCAGCGATGCGCAGCGCGGAGGCGGCGAGCTGCGAGAGATCCACGACGGCGCGCGAGCGCTCGCGCGCGAAGCCCTTCAGATCGCGCACGATCTCGCGGATCCGATCCATGCCGTTCATCGAGTCCTCGAGCATCGCGAGCACGTCGGACGTCTGCGCCGTGCCGGCGCGAAATTGATCTCGCAACACGCCGAGGTTCACCGTGACGAACGCCGCGGGGTTGTTGATCTCGTGTGCGACGCCGGCCGAAAGCCGCCCGATGGTCGCGAGGCGATCGGCGGCGAGCAGGCGCGTGCGCATCGCGCGCTCGTCGGTGAGGTCATGGACGACGTGGATGACCGCGATCTCCGGGTCGTTCGGCGACGCCAGGATGATCTCCATGCGGTACGGCCGCTCGGGGCCCGCGAGCTCGCGCACGAGGTGTAGCCGCTCGGCGAGCGCGACCTCGTGCGGGCATGGGGCGAGGCCGATGCAGGTCGGGAACACGTCCGTGCACTTCTTGCCCATCGCGTTCGCGTCGCTACGCAAAAGAAGCGCCTCGGGGCTGTTCATGCGGACGATGCGGAGATCGCGATCGAGCAACGCGATGCCGTCCGTGAGGCGCTCCGACGCGGCCTTCCATACCGTCTCGGCGCGTCGCTCGAGCTGTACCGACTCGAGGATCATGCCGCCGAAGCTGCCGAGCGTCGTCGCGAGCGCGAGGGCGCGCGGCTCGTCGGCTTGCGACGGGACGTGGCTCGAGAGGATCCCGTACGCGCCGGCGCGGCCGAGCAGCGGCGACAGAATGCAGCGACCGGGGAGCGCGTCTGCGAGACGGCGCGCGAGCAAACCGTCGACCGGATCGTCCAGGTCGGGGTGGACGGCGACGGCCGCGCGCGTCGCTCGCGCACGCGCGGCGGCCGGGTCGCGGACCCAGTCGATGTGGAGCGAGGTGAGCGCGTCGGCAGGCGCGTCGTCGGCACCGAAGCGCGCGGCGAGCGCGAGGCGAGGGGAGCCCTCGGCTTCGGGGAGCCACACCGCCGCGGCGCCGCCGAGCGCGCGGGCGCATGCGCGCGCGAGCGCCGCGAGCGCCGGCGTGACGTCGCGCTCGGCGATCATGTCGGTGATCGCGGTGAGAACCACCTGCCGGTCGCGCAGGCTCGCGCTCGCGGCCGCCCGCCCCCGCGCGTCGGCCTCCACCTGGGCGGTGACGTCGGTGATGATGCTCACGATCAGGCGCGTGCCATCGACGAGCTGAGCGCCGGCGCTCGGCACGACCCACAGCAGGCTGCCGTCCTTGCGCTTGTGCGGCCGGCGCTCGAGGCTGGCGTGCGACGTGCCGCCGGCGGCGCGCTGGAGGTCGTCGTCGATCTTCTCGAGCGGCCAGCCGTCGGCGACGAGATCGTGGATGCGCTTGCCCAGCAGCTCGTCGAGCGTGTAGCCGTACTGCCGGATGGCGGCGCGGTTGGCCGCCGCGAAGCGCCCGTCCGGTCCGACCGCGATGATGGGGACGGCGGTCTCGACGAAGAGGCTACCGAGCGCCTGCTCGATGCGCTCCGCCCAGGCTCGCCTGCCCTGCACGTCCACGCGGTGAGCCTAGCACCTCGTTAGTTCGTCGCGTTGGCGCACGCGTTCGGCGAGGGGCAGCCGGCGGCCTGCAGACAGGCGTTGCACTTCTGCTCGCACGACTGGGCGCACAGGCGCCCTTGACAGGTGCTCGCGCAGGTCTCCGCGGTGTGGAGGCACGTGGGGTCGGGCGTGCACGTCCCCGCGTCGCGACCCCCGCTCGAGGAGCCCCCGCTCGAGGAGCCTCCGCTCGAGGAGCCCCCGCTCGAGGAGTCGCCGCTCGCGGAGCCGGAGCTACCGTCGCCGCCGCCGCCGTCCGTTACGACCCCGCCGTCGCTCACCGGGTTGAAGACGTCGAAGTCGTTCGCGCAGGCGCCGAGCGCGAGCGCGAGCGCGAGCCCGAGCACCCTTCGCGATGGCCTCAAAAGACACCTCCGATGCCGTTCGGTGCGAAGACCAGGCCCGCGGACGGGGGCGGGGAAGTCTTCGGCGCGCTCATCAGGAACAGCGTGACGCCCGTAGCGACGCCGAGCAAGCCGATCACGAGGCCCACGTTCGCGATCGTTTGCTCCTGGCGGCCGGCGTCGATGTCGCCCTGGCGCGATGGCGGACACGGGCCGCCGCACGCGGTCTTCAGGTCGGAGAATTTGCCCGCCGAGAGCGCGCCGGCGACCCCGAAGGTCACGAGCCCCGCGAGGCCGACGCCGCCGGCGACGTACGACGCGGTGCGCATGCGCGCGCGCCCTGCGTCGGCGCTCGGAGGTTCGGCCGCCGGCGCGATGGACGCCGCGGCGTGCGGCTCTCCTCCGGCGGTGACGGGCCCGGCGGTGGCGGCGTCGAAGCGCAGCGCCTTGGCCTCGCCCGCTTGGACGGCGACACTCTGCTTCAGCGGCACCCGCCCCGGCGTCTGCACCGTGACCTCGCTCGAACCCGGCGCCGCCGGGATCGCGTCCGCCCACTCGTCGCGCTGGAGCTCGTCGCCGTCGACCTTGAGCGTCGTGGTCGCCTCGGGGTTCACGACCGTGACGGTCAGCATCCCGAGCTTCGGCGCGAGAGCCCGGCGCTCCTCGTCGGCGGCCTCCGCCGTTCGCGCGTAGCGCGGATCGTCGCGCGACTGCGCGCGCGCCTCCGCCGCGGTCCGCCCGAGCTCGGTGTACGCGGCCGCGAGGCGCTTCTGCTCGCGGAGGCAGCGCGCGGCGTACAGCCGCGCGTTCGGGCTCGCGACGACGTCGTGCGACCCGCGAAACTGCTCGAGCGCAGCGTCGAAGCGCCCCTGCGCGAACAGGTCGCGCCCCTTGAGGAAGCGCGCTTGCGCTTGGTCGCGCTGCGCCGGCGTCGCCTTGCTCGGGTCTACGCCGTCGGCCGCCGCGTGTCCCGCCGCCGTCGTGAGCGCCATCGCGAGCGCCGCAGCCGAGAGGAGGTAGCGAGGACGCATGTGCATCGTTCAGATCCCCAACGGATCGTACGGCTTCTTCGAACGCGGCGGCGGTGGCAGCGCTGGCCTCGGCGCTGCGGCGCCCGCCGTCGCGCTCGTCCCGCCGGGCGGCGCGGTCGTCGCCCCGCCGGCCGGCGCGACGAGCGCGGCCGCCGGCAGCGAGCTCGGCTCGGGCACCGCTCGGTTGGTCGCGGTCGGCGTGGGCGGCGCGGGCGGCGCGGGCGGCGCGGGCGG
>JAYVXL010000271.1:0-2076 GCA_043785185.1 Myxococcales bacterium | reverse complement strand
CCTCCTCGCGGGGCTTCTCTGGGGCCCCGGCTGCGGCTCGAGCAAGCCGGGCGCCGGCTTCTCCGACCCCGACGCAGGAGGCGACGGCAACCTCGGCGGTGAGGCGGGCAGCTGCTCGTCGCCCAGCCGCACGTGCAACGGCGCGTGCATCGACGTGACCCGCGATCCCGCCAACTGCGGCGACTGCGGGCGCACCTGCGACGCGGGCTCCCCGTGCTGCGGAGGCATCTGCGTGCAGGCCGCGGCGTGCTCTTTCGCGGTCACCAAGGTCTCGCAGTTTCGCCTCTACCTGAGCGGCTCGCAGTGGGTGACGCTCACCGGCGCGGGCTTCGTGCCCGGCATGAAGGTGACCGTCGGCGACGGTCGCGCGGTCGTCCGCGTGATCGACGACAAGACCGCGCTCATCCTGACGCCGCCCGCGCCGGCCGGCATCGTCGACGTGCGCATCGACGCAGGAGGCAAGAGCGCGACGCTGAAGAACGCGTTCCAGTATGAGACGGCCGGCCTCGGCACGCCGTGGAAGCAACGGCCGATGCGCGTCGTGCGCGGTGAGGACCCGGGCATCGCGGTGCTTCAAGACGGGCGCGTCCTCATCGCCGGCGGCACGCGCGTCCCCGACAACGGCAGCCCCACCCTGCCCGACGGCAGCGCGAACGACGCCCTCACCACCGCAGAGATCTACACGCGCTCTACGGAGGTCGTGACGCCGGTGAACAGCGCAATGGGCGCGCCGCGCTGGCACGACTCGGCGGTGACGCTGATGAACGGCAAGGTGCTCGTCGTCGGCGCGGCGTGCATCGCCAGCCCGTGCCCCGGCGCGCTCACCGCCGATTTGTTCGATCCGACGACGAACACGTTCGCGCCGAGCAAGTCGCCGCTCAAGGTCGAGCGCCAATTCACCCGCGCCGCGCTCCTCCCAGACGGGCGCGTCCTCATCGCATCGGCCGGCGAGCCGACGCTCGAGATCTACGATCCCGACGCCGACACGTTCACGCAAGTCCCGCATACGGTCGTGCACACCTACGGGTTCATGGTCCGCCTGCGCGACGGGCGCGTGCTCTTCGGCGGGGGCGATGGCGGCGCGACCCCGGCGGTCACGGCCGCCGAGATCTTCGACCCGGACACGAACGCGATCACGTCCGTCGGCGCGCTCAAGCAAGGCCGCTCGATGCTCACCGCGCACACGCTGCCCGACGGGCGCGCGCTCGTCATCGGGGGCGCGAGCTTCAGCGCCGGCGGCATTCACGCGCCGCTCGACTCGATCGAGGCGTTCGATCCGAAGACGGCGCAGTTCACGACGATGCCGTACAAGCTCTCGGTCGGTCGCACGTGGCACGCGAGCGCCCTCGTGCGCGACGGGAGCGTCCTCGTCATGGGCGGGTACACCGTCGACGCGAAATGCGACTCTCTCTCGCCGAGCGTCGACAAGCTGGACCCGGCGGCCGGGAAATCGGTCGTCTTCGACGCGCTCCCCAACGCGAACTGCGAGTGGACCGCCGTGACCCTGCTCGACGGCTCCGTCCTCGGCGTCGGCGGCGGCGCCTGCGGGACGGCGACCGCGCTCCCCGATCTCGATTTCTTGCCGGGCGCGCCGGAGACCAAGTGACGTCCTTGGCTTTCCGGTAGAGACACGGCCTTGGCACAAAAGGGGCGTGGTCATCGGCCAGCGAACGCGGGATGAAGCGGGCGCATGAACACGACACGACGTGAGCTCCTTCGGTCCGCTGCGCTCCTCACCGGCACCGTGCTCTTCGCGCGAGGCCTCGCGGCCTGCTCCAGCGACGCGGGCGCCTACGAGCCGGTCGACCAATCGGGCGACGCGCTCGTCACGTGCAAGCCCGCGGTCATCAGCGCCAACCACGGGCACCGCCTCGACGTCCCCCCGGCCGACGTCGCCGCGGGGGTCCCCAAGACGTACTCGATCGCCGGGACCGCGGGTCACGACCACCAGGTCACCCTCGGCGCCGCCGAATTCCGGCTCCTCGGCGCGGGCCACGCGATCACCGTCACCTCCACGAACGGCGCCGGCCACACGCACGACGTCACCGTGACCTGCAGCGTGTCGTCGCCGCCGCC
>JAYVXL010000270.1:0-6992 GCA_043785185.1 Myxococcales bacterium | reverse complement strand
CCTCCACGTCATGTCGTTCACGGGCCTGTCGGGTCGCATCGCGCACCTGTTCATCGAGGCGTCGACGGCGCAGACGCTGCCGGTCTTCGCGTTCTTCGCGTCGATCCTCACGAAGAGCTTCGTCCCGAGCGGCGCCGGCGAGTGGGCGGTCGAGGGGCCGCCGATGCTCAAGGCCGCCCACGCCCTCGGGGTCGGCTACGGCAAGGTCACGATGGGCGTCGCCTACGGCAACATGCTCGGCAACATGTACCAGCCGTTCTGGAGCCTGCCCCTGCTTGGCCTCATGGGGCTCACGGCGAAGGACATCATGGGGTACTCGCTCGTGCTCTTCTGCGTGTGCCTGCCGATCCTCAGCCTGGCGCTGCTCTTCGGGTGAGGATGCCCTCCGAGAGAGCGCGCCGGACGGCCTCGTGGGTCGCCGCGTGCCCGGGTCGTCGCGCGTGGACGGCGCCGCGCGGCGGGCCGCCGTACAGGTAGAGGTCGCCGATGAGGTCGAGCAGCTTGTGGCGCGCCGGCTCGTCCGCCGAGAACGGCGCGCCCGCGAACAGCACGGCGTCTTCGGCGAGGACGACGACGCTCTCCGGCGCGACGTGCGACGCGAGCCCCTGCGCTTCGAAGTGCGGCAGCTCGCGCGCGAACGCGAACGTGCGCGCCGGCGCAACGCGCGCGAAGTCCTCGGTCGTCCCGTCCCACGACGCGTCGGGCACGAGGCGCGCGTTGTCCGTCTCGAAGCGGACGGCGGCGCCGCGCCCCGCCGCGCGGAACGTGTACGTGCTCGCGCGCACGGAGATCTCGCCGTCGCGGGCCACGACGAGCGCCGGCGGGCCGGGCGCGAGATGCAGGCCCTCGAGGGCGCGCACCCACGCCGCCGCGGCGCCGTCGAGGAGCGGCAGCTCGTCGCCGTCGATTTCGATCGCGAGGCCACCGTAAATTCCGAGGCCGGCGAGCGCGGCGAACAGGTGCTCGGCGGTCGCGACACGAAGGCGCTCGTCCGCCGTGGCGACCGTCGTAGCCCGAACGACGGCGACGGCCAGGAGCTCGTCCACGCGCGCGACGGCGTCGCCGCGGCGGAGCGTCACGGGCGCGCGCGCCTCCACGCGCCGCAGCGTGACGGTCGCGGTGCGGCCGCCGTGGAGGCCGCGCCCCTCGAGGACGACGGCGCTCACGACTCGCGCGCGCGCTTGGGCCGCGCGAAGAGCGCGAGCCCGAGGTACGCGAGCACCGCGCCGGCCGCGCCCCACGCCGCGTAGAGCCACGCCGGCGCCTTCGGTGCGCGCACCGCGACGCCCGTGGCCTCTGCGATCGACGCGTCGAGCTTCGGCTGCCACTGGGCGAGCTCCGCCTCGGGCACCGTGACGGTGACGAGCGCCGCTCCCTTGTCGAGCGGGAAGACCACCTGGAGGACGCGCTTTCGGCTCCCGCCGCTCGTCAGCGCGCCGTCGAGGACCCCGACGCGCGCGCCGTCCGCGCGCCGCCGCACCTCGTGGTGCACCTCCGTGTACGTCCCGCCGAGCGGCTCGAAGACCGCGGGCATCCCGGCAGCGAGCGCGCGCAGGTCCTCGTCCTCGATTTGGGCGGTCTTGTCGGTGAACGTCAAGGTCACGTTCGGCGTCATGGCGGCCCCGGGCTGCGTGTGGACCCAGACCTTCTGCGTCCCGTCCGCGCCCCCAAACGCGGCTTTGACGACCTCCGGGCTCGCGGGCTCGAAGCCCTCGGGCGGGGTGTACACGAACGGCGCGACCGCCGCGCCGTCGCGCGGCCTCGTGATCAGCGGCCCCACGAGCGCGAACGTCGCCGCGAGCGCGAGCACCGGGATGGGGCGCACCTTCTCCACCTTTCACCCGTTCATCGACGCCAGGAACGCGGCGTTGTCCGGCGTCTTCTTCAGCTTCTCGAGCAAGAACTCCATGCTGTCGGCCGTGCCGAGGGGGTGCAGGAGCTGCCGCAGCATCCACACGCGCGAGAGATCGCGCTCGGGGATGAGCAGCTCCTCCTTGCGCGTGCCGCTCTTCGCGATGTCGAGGCACGGGAAAATCCGGCGCTCCATGAGCCTGCGATCGAGGTGCACCTCGCAGTTCCCCGTGCCCTTGAACTCCTCGAAGATGACCTCGTCCATGCGCGAGCCCGTCTCGACGAGCGCGGTCGCGATGATCGTGAGGCTGCCCCCCTCCTCGACGTTGCGCGCGGCGCCGAAGAACCGCTTCGGTTTGTGGAGCGCTTGCGAGTCGAGGCCGCCGGAGAGCACCTTGCCGCTCGCCGGCACGACCGCGTTGTACGCGCGCGCGAGGCGCGTGATCGAGTCGAGGAGGATCACGACGTCGTGCTTTTGCTCGACGAGCCGCTTGGCCTTCTCGAGGACCATCTCGGCCACTTGCACGTGGCGCGCGGCCGGCTCGTCGAACGTGGACGAGACGACCTCGGCGTCCACCGTGCGCTGCATGTCGGTCACCTCTTCGGGGCGCTCGTCGATGAGCAGCACGAGGAGATCCACCTTCGGGTGGTTGGCGCGGATGGCGTTGGCGAGGCGCTGCATGAGCACCGTCTTGCCGGCGCGCGGCGGCGAGACGAGGAGGCAGCGCTGGCCCATGCCGATGGGGACGACGACCTCGAGCGCGCGCAGAGGCAGGTTCTTCTCCGGCGCGAGCGACGCCTGCTCGAGGACGAACTTGCGGTCCGGGTAGAGCGGAGTCAGGTCCTCGAACAGCACCTTTGCGCGGCCGAGTTGCGGCGCCTCGCCGTTCACGGTGTCGACCTTCACGAGCGCGAAATACCGCTCCCCCTCCTTGGGGGGCCGAATCGTCCCGGCGACGGTGTCGCCCGTCCGCAGGCCGAAGCGCCGCACTTGCGTCTGCGAGACGTAGACGTCGTCGGGGCCGGGCAGGTAGCTCGCGTCGGTCGCGCGCAAAAAGCCGAAGCCATCGCCCACGCACTCGAGCACGCCCTCCCCCTGGATCTCGCCGTCCTTCGAGTGCAGCTGGAGAATGGCGAGGATCGCCTCGTCGCGCCGCAGCCCCTCGGCGTTGCCGACGCCGAGAGCCTTCGCCATGGCGACCAGCGCCGCGATGGGCTTTCGTTTGAGCTCGAGGAGGTGCATCGGGGGCGCGGTCCTACTACGAACCGGGGTCCGGGCGCCATGCCGCCCCGGCCGGGCCTTCGAAAGGTTGCCCCGCCCCCGTCGATTGGGTAAAGACCGTGAGATATGGCGAACAAGCGGGTTCAACTCGTCATTCGCGGGCGCGTCCAGGGCGTGTTCTTCCGGGCCGCGACCCAGCGCGAGGCGCGACGGCTCGGCCTCACCGGCTGGGTGAAGAACCGCACCGACGGCAGCGTCGAGCTCCTCGCCGAGGGGGACGAGGACGCGGTGAAAGAGATCGCGATGTGGGCCAACCACGGCCCGTCCGCCGCGCGCGTCGATCACGTCGACCAGCGCTGGCGCGGGTACACGGGCGAATTTCCCGACTTCAGCATCCTCGAATGAGGCGGCGCGGGCACCGGGCGGCGATCGTCGGGATCGGAGCGGCGGTCGCGGCCACGTGGATCGCGGATGTCAGCGCCGCGCCTTCGCCTTCACCTTCCACAGCGAGCGCGACCGCGACCGCGTCTGCCGCGGCCTCCGCCACGGACGTCACCGAGATGACGGCGGGCGAGCTCGATCGCTTGCTCGCGCCGCTCTCCGATCCCGATCCGGCCAAACGCGCGCCCGCCGCCAAGGCGCTCACCGAGCTCGGCGCCGACGCGACGCGCGCGATCGAGAAGAAGCTCGGCGAATTCCGCCGCTCGCCCCTCGAGATCGGCGCCGTCGTCAAGGCGGCGCGCGACTCGAACCCCGGCAAGATGGGCGAGACCTGGGACCTCGCCGAGGGCCTCCTCCGCTTGAAGGCGGAGGGGCCGGCGTTCAAGGTCACGATCGGCACGGTCGTCCTCGTCCGCGCGCTCGCGCACATCGGCACGATGCCGGCGGCGCGGGCGATGGTGCCGGTCGCGTTCGACCACCAGAAGGCGCTCTTTGCGGACGTGCAGATGCAAGTCCGCGCGCTCGGCGACAAGGCCGTCGCCGCGCTCATCGAGTCGCGAAAGGACCCGTCCGGCGAGGTCCGCCACTTCTCGACGTCGATGCTCGAGGCGATGCAGAAGCGGCTGCCGGGCGAGGCGGTGCAGACCAAGAGCAACCAGATCCTCGCCGATGTGCTCCGCGCGTACGGCGACGTCCGCGACATGGACGCGATGGGCGTCATCCTCTCGTTCGTGAGCTCCGACCGCGCCGAGGTCCGCGCCGCCGCGCGCGACGCGCTCGCCGCCTTCGGCCAGGACGCGGTGTGGAAGCTGCGCGAGGCCTACACGAACTTGATCGGCAAGGCGCCGCCCGAGGGTTGGCAGGCGGAGCAGATCGCCAAGGAGCTCTTCGCGGCGTACGACCGCTTCCGCCTGCAGGAGGTCTACACGCTCCTCGAGGACGGGCTCAAAAAGTACGGCGAGAACAAGCTCGAGGAGGCGACGGCCTCGTTCGACAAAGTGCTCGCGCGCCAGCCGCTCCTCGATCGCCGCGTCGAGATGGTGCCCGCGTACGTGCGCCTGGCGCAGGACGTCGAGGACGCCGACCGCCCGCGCGCGCTCGCGCTGTTCCGCAAGGCGCTGCGCCTCGATCCCGAGGGGCCGCGCGCCTTTCAGGTGAAGAGCGAGATCGCGTACCTCGAGGGCATGGATCTGCTGAGCCGCGGCATCGCGGACGCCGACACGTTCCGCCGCGCCATCGCGATCGACGGCTCGAACATGAAGGCGCGCGCCGAGCTCGATCGTCTGGAGGCCGCCGGTGAAATCCGGCAGGAGAAGACCCGACGCTGGGCGGCCGGCGGCGCGGTGCTGGCGCTCGCGATCGTGTGCATCGTGCTGTTCGGCGGCGGGAGCGCGCGCAAGAAGCCCAAGAAAGGCGCGCCGGCCCGCGCGTAGCTCCGCCCATGGCCGGCGCGCCGCTCATCCGTCGGCGGCCCCATCGAACAAAAAGAGAAGCGCGGGCACCGCTCTCGCAGCGCCCGCGCTTTCGGCGAACCGACGGGCCTTTTCTACTCGGCCTTCACGCCCGCGGCCGGAGCCGCGGCGGTCGCCTTCTTCGCGGTCTTGGCCGCCGTCTTTGCTTTGCCCGGCTTCTCGTCGCCCTCGGCGGACGCCGACGCGTCGCCTTCGGCGAGCAGCTCGATGAGGACCATCGGGGCGTTGTCGCCGCGACGTGGGCCGTACTTGACCGTGCGCGTGTAGCCGCCCGGACGCCCCGCGAAGCGCTTGGCGAGGTCGAGGAGGACCTTTTCGACGAGGTCGACCTTCTTCTGCGTTCCGCCCTTCTCGGTGCGGACGCCGAAGCGCGGGATGTACGCGCCCACCATGCGGGCCACGTGCAGCCGGCGCGCCTTGTCCTTCGGCGTCAGCTTGTCCTGCGCAGTGTACGCCACCTCACCGAGGCGCTTGGCCTTGGTGATGAGGCGCTCCGCGACGCGACGAAGCTCCTTCGCCTTGGCGTCGGTCGTCTCGATCGCCTCGTGGAGGACGAGGTTGGCCGTCAGGCTACGGAGCATCGCGCGGCGCGCGCTGGTGTTGCGGTCGAACTTGCGACCCGAATTACGATGACGCATGGGGCTTCTCTCTTCAGTTCACTAAAAGTTGCGTGCCCAGGGGCGGGCGGCTCAGGCCTGCGCCTGCTGCGCCTTCCAGCGCTCGAGCATCTGCGGCCAGTTGTCGATCTTCATGCCGAGGGACAAGCCCATGTTCGCCAGGATTTCTTTGATCTCCTTGAGCGACTTGCGGCCGAAATTCTTCGTCTTGAGCATGTCCTGCTCGGTGCGCTGCACGAGCTCGCCGATCAGGGTGATGTTCGCGTTCTGGAGGCAGTTCGCGCTGCGGACCGAGAGCTCGAGCTCGTCGACGCTGCGGAACAGGTTCTCGTTGAGCGGCTCGTCCTCGGCGGTGCCGACGACGTAGCTCGTCTCCTCGGTCTCCTCGAAGTTGATGAAGATCGTCAGCTGCTCCTTCAGGATCTTCGCCGCGTAGGCGACGGCGTCCTGCGGCTTCACGCTGCCGTTGGTCCACACTTCGAGCGTGAGCTTGTCGTAGTCCGTGGACTGACCGACGCGCGCCGCCATGACGGTGTAGTTCACCTTGCGGATCGGCGCGAAGAGGCTGTCGATCGGGATGGTGCCGATCGGCATCGTCGGCGTCTTGTTCTTATCCGCCGGGACGTAGCCGCGACCGACGTTGACGGTCAGCTCCATCGAGAGCGGGCCCTTCTTGTCGAGCGTCGCGATCAGGTGGTCGGGGTTCAGGACCTGCAGGCCATCGACGAGCTGGATGTCCTTTGCGTAGACGGGGCCGGGCCCCTCCTTGTCGATGCGGACGGTGTACGGCTTGGCGTTCGCCGCCTTGAGGACGACTTCCTTCAGGTTCAGGATGATGTCGGTCACGTCCTCGACGACGTCGCCGATGGTCGTGAACTCGTGGAGCGCGCCTTCGATGCGGATGGCCGTGATGGCCGCGCCCTGGAGCGACGAGAGAAGAACGCGGCGGAGCGAGTTGCCGACCGTGATGCCGAAGCCGCGCTCGAGCGGCTCGCACGTGAACTTGCCGTAGAACTCCGTCAGCGTCTCGGCCTCGATCTGGATGCCGCGCGGACGAATCAGGTCGCGCCAGTTGCGCTGGGTCATGCTCATCGTCATGTGTCGTTCTCCTCTTGCTCTGTCTCTCGTTTACGCGGCGATCCCGAAGCGCGTTCGAACCCGCTCTCCCGAGCTTCCGTCGCCTGCCCGTATGCTTCCCGTCTTCGTGAACCCAAAATCAGCGCATCATCAGCGCGAGTAATACTCGACGACGAGCTGCTCGCGAATCTGCGGCTCGTTCATCTCTTCGCGGACGGCCATGCCCTTGTAGACGCCGGCGAAGTTCGCCTTGTCCAGCTCGAGCCAGCTCATCATCGGGCGCTTCTCGACCTGCGCGAGCGACGCCGCGAT
>JAYVXL010000269.1:0-2084 GCA_043785185.1 Myxococcales bacterium | reverse complement strand
TACACCGAGGGCCGCCCCCTCACGCTCCAGCGCTGGCCGGGCGGCATCGAAGGCCCAAGCTTTTTCGAGAAACAGACCCCGCGCGGCGCGCCGCCGTTCATCGCGACGACGCGGCAGCCCAAGGCCGACGGACACGGCTGGGTGGACTACCCCCTCTGCAACGACGCGGCGTCCCTCGCGTGGTGCGCGAATCTGTCGGCCATCACACTGCACGTGTGGATGTCGCGCGCCTCCGCGCCTGACGAGCCGACGTTTCTGCTCTTCGACCTCGATCCGTTCGAAGGGTGCACGATCGCCACCCTCGCGAGGGTCGCCGCGACGCTGCGCGAGGAGCTCGCGTTCGTGGGCATGGAGGCGCTCGTCAAGACCACCGGCGGAAAGGGGTTGCACGTCGTGGTGCCGCTGGCCGCGGGCTACTCGTACGAGCAAGCGCACGCGTTCAACGAGGTGGTCGCACTTCACCTCGCGCGCGAGCTTCCCGGCGCGGTGACGCTCGAGCGCAGCTTGGCCAAGCGACCGGGCGGCGCCGTCTACTTCGACTGGGCCCAGCTCGGAAAGGGCAAGCTCGCGCGATGGGGCGAGCCGCGGGTCGCGCGCGTCGGCGGCTCTCGTCGTTCCCGATGATCGCCATCCGACTGCTGCACTTCGAACGCCTTCACGTCGCCGGCGAGCGCGGCAAAATGCCATGGATCGACCATTCCCCACGGGTCGATTCCTAGCGGCGCATGGATCGCGCGCGCGTCCTCACCTGGTGTTTCTGCGGCGCTGGGCGATTTTTCCGAAGCCGTTGCCACCTTTCTCTGCCCGAGCGCTACATACACAGAGTCGGCATCAAACCGCCGCCCACCGAGGAGAGCTCGCATGTTCGTACGCCGGGTGTCGCAGTCTCTCATCGCGGGTGTGATCGGCCTCGTGGCGTCGCAGGGCTGCGGCGGGTCGAACGGCTCCTCAAGCTTCGGAGACGGAACGAGCGGCGGAGGCAGCAGCGGCAGCAGCGGCGGCGCCTCCGGCAGCAGCGGCTCGTTGCTTGGCAGCAGCGGCAGCAGCGGCGGCGCCTCCGGGAGCGGCGGTCCATGCCAAGGGCTGCAGTGCCAGCAGCACCAATGCCCGGGCGGCGGAACGACGACCGTGAGCGGCAAGGTCTACGACCCCGCGCTCGCCAACCCGCTCTACAACGTCGTCGTCTACGTTCCGAACGCGGCGGTGCAGCCGCTTCCGAGCGGCGCGTCCTGCGCGGCCTGCGACACGCTCTACACCGGCGCGCCCATCGCCACCGCGCTCACCGACGCGAGCGGCTCGTTCACGCTGAAGAACGTCCCCGACGGCAAGGACATCCCGCTCGTCATTCAGATCGGCAAGTGGCGCAAGCAGGTGAAGATCCCGACGGTCACGGCGTGCAAGGACAACCCGCAGCCGGACAAGTCTCTCTCGCTCCCGAAGAACCACACCGTCGGTGACATCCCGAATATCGCGATCTCGACCGGCGGCGCCGACACGCTCGAGTGCCTTCTTCACCGCGTCGGTCTCGACGACGGCGAGTACGGCGGAGGAGGAGGCGGCGCGGGTCACATTCACATCTTCGGGGGCGGAGGCGCAGGCGCGCCGAACACGAACCCGCCGGGTGGCGCCAGCTCCACAGCCCTGTGGAACACGAAGGCCGCGCTCATGGCCTACGACATCGTCATCCTGTCGTGCGAGGGCGCGGAGACGACGAACATGAGCCAGCAAGCGCTGTTCGACTACGCGGCGGCCGGGGGGCGCGTGTTCTCGTCGCACTTCCATTACGCGTGGTTCAACACCGGCCCGTTCGGCAACGCGAACCTCGCGACCTGGTCGACCGGCTCGAACGACATCGGCGACATCACCGGCAACATCGTCACGTCGTTCCCGAAGGGCCAAGCGCTCAAGGATTGGCTCGGCAACGTTAGCGCGCTCCAGGGAGGGCAGCTCCCGATTCAAGCCGCGCGGCACAACGCCGACGTGAGCGTGGCGAACACCAACGCGCTCGCGTGGATCACCGCCAACGCGCCGTCGCCGGACGCCAACGCGACCGAGTACCTCTCGTTCAATACACCCATCGGCGC
>JAYVXL010000268.1:0-2089 GCA_043785185.1 Myxococcales bacterium | reverse complement strand
ACGTCGGCCGGCCGGATGTGGCGCTGGTCGGGGCGGGGGTGCACCGTGATGCCGTGCGCGCCCGCGTCCAAGCAGACGCGCGCGCAGAACGTGACGCTCGGGATGTCCAGGCCTGGCCGGGTGTTCCTTAGGGTGGCGACCTTGTTCACGTTCACCGAGAGCTTCGTCATGAAGGCGCGGAGCTTAGCCCGCCCGCGCGGGCTCGTGTACGCTGACGCGAAGGTGACGCGATGATCGTCGGCATCGGGGTAGACGTCTGTTCGATCGAGCGGATGAAGCGCGCGCTCGAGCGGCACGGCGAGCGCTTCTTCGCGCGCATTTGCAGCCCGAAGGAGCGCGGCGATCTCGAGGGGCGCGAGCCGGCGACGGCGCTCGCCGGACGCTTCGCCGCGAAAGAGGCGTTCGCCAAGGCGCTCGACGGGGCGCGCGGCGTCGCGTGGCACGACGTGGAGGTGCGGCGCGCGCCGAGCGGCCGCCCGGTGCTCGAGCTGCAAGGAACCGCGACCGCGGCGGTGGACAAGTTCGGCGCCGATCGGTGGCACGTGAGCATCAGCCACGACGCGGGCGTCGCGGTCGCGACCGTCGTGCTCGAGCGGGTGGCGCCGTGATCCCGGTCCTCTCGCGCGATCAAATGCGGGCGTTCGACGCGCACGCGACCGTCGCGTGCCACGTCCCCAGCATCGTGCTGATGGAGAACGCCGGGCGCGGCGCCGCGGACGTCATCGTCAAGGAGGCCGCGCCGAACGGCGTCGTGGTCGTGTGCGGCACGGGCAACAACGGCGGTGACGGCTTCGTCGTCGCGCGTCACCTCTTGTCGCGCGGCGTGCGCGTGAGCGCCTGGCTCGTCGGCGATCCCGCGCGCCTCCAGGGCGACGCGCGGAAGAACCACGACGCGTGGCTCGGCATCGGCGGCGCGGTCGCGGCCGTCGACCCCGGCGAGCCGAAGGCGCTGAAGGCGCTCGAGGACGCCGTGCTGAGCGCGAGCGTCGTCGTCGACGCGCTCTTCGGCACCGGCCTCGACCGTCCGATCGCGGCGCCCATGTCGCTCGTCATCGAGGCGATCAACCGCTCGCCGGCGCGCACGATCGCCCTGGATTTGCCGAGCGGCCTCGACGCCGAGACGGGACGCGTCCTCGGCATCGGCGTTCGCGCCGACGTGACCGTGACGTTCGCGCACTTCAAGACGGGCATCCTCACGCCGGTCGGCGCGCGGCGGTGCGGGCGCGTGCACGTCGTCGACATCGGCGTGCCCGGCTCGCTCACCGCGCACACCGGACACGCCGCCGACGTGGTCGAGCGCGCCGACGTGGCCCAATGGCTCGGACGTCGTCCCGCCGACGCGCACAAGCACTCGGTCGGCCACGTCGCGGTGTTCGCCGGCTCGCCCGGCAAGGTCGGCGCGTCGCTCATGGTCGCCGCCGGCGCGCTCCGCGCGGGCGCCGGCGCGGTCACGATCGCGACGTGGGAGGCCGCGGCGCACGCCCTCGAGGCGCGCGTCGTCGAGGCGATGACCGCGCGCATCGGCACTGACGCGGCGTCGATCGATCGCGCGCTCGAAGGAAAGCACGCCGTCGTGATCGGCCCCGGCTTCGGCACCGGCGCCGATGCCGAGGCGGTGCTCGCGCACGTGCTCGCTGTCTACGAAGGGCCCATCGTCCTCGACGCCGACGCGATCACGATCGTCGCGCAGAATCCAGGCCTCCTCGCGCACGCGAAGCGCACGCCGGTGCTCACGCCGCATGCCGGCGAGATGGCGCGCCTCCTCGGCGGAACTGCGCGCGAGGTGGAGGTGGACCGCTTCGCGGCGGCGCGCGAGGTCGCGGCGACGACGCGCGCGGTGGTGCTCCTCAAGGGCCCGCATACGCTCATCGCGACACCGGCCGGTCGCGTCGTCGTCAACCCGAGCGGCAACCCGGCGCTCGCGACGGCCGGCAGCGGCGACGTGCTGAGCGGCATCCTGGGCGCGATCTCGTGCAACGCGCAAGCGTTCGAGGCGGCGTCGGCGGCGGCGTACGTCCACGGGGCGGCGGCAGACGCGTGGCAGGCAGGGCACGCTGGGGCGGACCGGGGGATGCTCGCGACGGAGATC
>JAYVXL010000267.1:0-7043 GCA_043785185.1 Myxococcales bacterium | reverse complement strand
TGAACCGCGCGCCCGATTGAACCCCGCGTGATCCTCCACGGACGAGTCGTCGAGCAGACCATCGATCGAGCCGAGCGCGGGGCATTCCTGAAGGAGCTCGTCGTGACGTCGCCGCCGGCGCTCGGCGCGGCCGGGGGAGGGCGGCTCGGCTACGCGCACGTGCCGCTCGCGATGGTGCGCAAGCGCGACGCGCGCAACAGTGGCGGCACGCGCGCGCCGGTGCTGCTCGTCCACGGCTTCGGGCAGAACCGGTACGCGTGGCACCTGCCGTCGCGGAGCCTCGTGAACCACCTGGCGCGGCAGGGCTTCGACGTGTTCAACCTCGACCTGCGCGGCCACGGCCGCTCGCGCCACCTCGGCGCGCGACGCTCGCGCGGCGTCGAGGACTACGTGCACGAGGACCTGCCGAGCGCCGTGGGCGAGGTGCGCGCGCTGAGCGGCGGTCGGCCGGTGTTCCTCGTCGGGCACTCGCTGGGCGGCCTCATCAGCTACGCCGCCGCGCCCGAGCTCGCCGGCGCCGTCGCGGGCATCGCCTCGATCGGCAGCCCCTACCACTTCACGCGCGGCTCGCTCTCGCTCGGCGCGATCGCGCTGCTCATGCGCGCGCTCTCGCTCGCGCCCGTCCGTGTTCCGAACGCGGGCATCGCCGTCAACGCGATCGGCGGCGTCGTCCGCAAGCTCCGGCGCTTCGCCGAGAGCCCGCTCTATCCGTTCCCGCTTCGCGGCTGGCACGCCGGCGCGCTCGAGCCCGAGGTGCTCGACGAGCACCTGCGCCTCGCGTTCGATCGCGCGGGCCTCGCCGAGCTCACCGACATGTTCCAGTGGGCGTCGCAGAAGCGCTTCGGGGGGCCGGACCGCGACTACGTCGAGCGCTTCGAGCGCATGGACCTGCCGCTCCTCGTCGTGGCCGGCGCGAACGACGACCTCGCGCCGCCGGCGAGCGTTCGCCCGGCGTTCGAGCGCTCGACGACGCGCGACAAGACGTACCGCACGATGCCCCTGGGCCACATCGACCTCCTCGTCGGACGGGACGCCCCCGTGCTCACGTGGTCGCTGCTCGCGTCGTGGCTTTCCCGGCGCGCGGCATAGTCGCGTCGCGCCGAGGCTACTCGCGCTTCTTCTTCTTCTCGCCGGCCTCGTCGGCCTTTCGATCGAGGCGCGCGAGCTCTTCTTCGAGTCGCCTCACGGTGCGTTTCAGGTCTTTGACCTCGTCTTCGGTCGCGAGCGCCATCGCCTTCGCGAGGCTCTGCACCTGCTCGGCCGTGAAGCTCTGCACCTTGCCGGGCATGCTCATGGCGGTCATGACCGCTTTCATCACGCGCTCGTCCTGCATCAGCTTCATGACGCGCGGATCGGTCATCAGCTTCATGCCTTGCTTCAACAGGCTCTTCTTAAAGCTGCTCATCGCGATCGATCGTAGCACGTACGCCCGCGCCGCCGCCTGGCCGCCGCGCTTGCCCGCGCGCGCCCGGCGGCGCATGATTCGACGATGAGCGCGCGCGACGTCTTCGTGGGTTCCGCCCTCCGGATTCGCGGCCGTACGAGCGACGAGGGGACGGCCGTGCTCCGCCCGGGGTACGTCGTCTTCGCGCCGAAGAAGGCGCCGCCCTTCCAGGCGGCCCAGGGGGCGACCGGCACGCTGATGCCGCAGGCGTTCCACGATTTGGCGGCGTACGTCGCCTACCTGCAGACGCTGCCGGGCGTGGAGCTCGACGCGACGCTCGACGAGGCGGTCCGGCAGTGCGGCTGGTCGCGCGTACGGCTGGGCGACGCGCGCGTCGTCACGCGGCGCGGCCTCTTCCGCCGGCGCCGCGTCACGGTCGCCATCGAAGGGAAAGACGCGACGATCCGCTTCGCGGGCCCCATCCTCGAGGCGCGCCTCCCCGACGTCGAGTCGATGCTCGCCGGCGCGTGGTATTCCTAAGGGGATGGCGAGCAAGCGCACGAGCGGGATGGCGGCCCTCGGGGCCACGCACGTCCTCTTCGGCGGAGTCGGCGCGCTCGCGTCGATCGGCCTCGTCTTCGCGGCGATCGTCGTGCTCGTGGCGCCGCATTTCGTCGATCTGTCGACGAGCCCGCTGCACATCAGCCACGAGGACGTCGCGCGCACGCGCTCGACGGCCGTCGGTCTCCTGCTCCTCGGCGTCGTGCGCGCGGTCACCAGCGTGGTGCTCATCGTCGCCGGCATCCGCGTGCTCGACGTCGCCCCCGCCGGCCGCCGCCTCTCGCTCGCCGCCGCGTTCGCGTGGACGTTCACGAACGTCTTCGAGGCGTTTGCCCTGAGCGAGCCGCTGTGGCTCTTCCTCGCGTCGACGGCGTACCCGCTCGTGACCGAGTGGATCTTCCTCCGCAAGGATTGGCGCGCGGCGTTTACGCCGTCGCCCTCCTGACCCGCGCCTTCGTTTTTCGCCGCGCGGCACACCCCTTGACCGCCCCATCGCCGTGATTACGGTGAGCCTTGGAAAACGAGGGCTCTGGCGGGCGGCAACGGCCTCGCCGGCCTTCTTTAGGCATCCCCACACCAACCCGCGCGCGGAGGCCGCGCGCTGCCGGAGGTCCACGCCATGATCACCCGCTTCGATCCGTTCGTCGACTTCGCCCGCCTGTCCCAGGACTTCCTCCGCTACCCGGACGCGTTGAGCGGCGCACACGACCCGCACGCCGCACGAGCCGATGGCCCGAGCCGCTTCGTTCCCGCCGTCGACGTGACGGAGGAGAAGGACGGCTACCTCGTCACCGCCGAGCTGCCCGGCCTCAAGGCGGAGGACATCCACATCAACGTGGAGAAGAACGTCCTCACGCTCTCGGGCGAGCGCAAGCTGGAGAAGGAGGAGAAGGACGCAAAGGTCGCGGTGGTCCGCCTCGAGCGCGGCTACGGCGCGTTCACGCGCTCCTTCGTCCTGCCGGACACCGCCGACGGCGAAAAGGTCGAGGCGAACCTCGCGGACGGCCTTCTCAAGGTCCGCATCCCCAAGCGCGCGAGCGCGCAGCCGCGCAAAATCACAGTCAAGGTCTCGTGACGCAGGTCTACGCGCGCTTCGTGCCGACGGGGCGCGCGCCCGTGCGCGATGCGGGCGGGCCCTTCACGTCCTCTCGGCACTGCGCGAGCAGCTCGTAGAGGCGCGGAAGGCTCGCGCCGCGTTTGGTCTCGAGCCACGCGACGCCGGCCTCGAACGAGGCGACCACCTCGAACTCGAACGGGGGCGGGCGGAACCAGTTCACCGCGGTGACGACGCCGCGCACCATCGGCGCCGGGCTCGCGAACGCGACGAACGGCCGCGACTTCAGCGCCATCGACGCCTCGGCGAAGCGCTTCCGCCACTTTGCGCCGGGCATCGGGTTCTCGGCCTCGACGAAGAGGATGGCGGCCGGCGGAAACGGGATCTTCGCGGCCATCTCGTCGGCGCGGCCGATGCTCTCGATGTAGCGCTCGTAGTCCTCGTCGGTGTTCGTGGCGCCGCAAAAATACCAGACACAAACGCCGAAGAACCTGTCGATGCAGGTCGCGAACATCGCGGTTACCGCTGCTCGACAGGGTCTTGGCGCATCATCAGGACCTACCGGCTCTCTCAGTCCTTGGCGTCGCCGCGGGCGAAGATCGACGCGACGTAGTTGAGCACGTCGGTCGCGCTCACCTCGTTGTAGCCGAAGTTCTTGATGAGCCGCGACTTGATGATGTCGATCTTCTCCTGCGTGTCCTTGTCGACGACCGCGGAGACGAGGGTCTTCAGCTTGATCGAGTCCTTCTGATCCTCGAACAGCTTCAGCTCCAGCGCGCGGCGCAACCGATCGTTGGTCGACCACATGAACTTCTTGCCGTCGACGGCGAGGGCGCCGATGAAGTTCATGATCTCCCGCCGGAAGTCGTCCTTCCGGTTGTCCGCGATCTCGATCTTCTCCTCGATCGACCGCATCATGCGCTCGTCCGGCTCTTCGTCCTGGCCGGTGTAGCGGTTCTTCACCTTCTCCTTGAGCGTGAAGGCCTTGATGTTGTCGATGTAGTTCGCGGCCAGCTTGGCGATCGCGTCCTCGTCGGCGCTGATCGCGCGCTGGACCTCGTTCTTGACCATCTCCTCGTACTCGCGCTTGACGAGGCCGATGATCTCCTGGAAGCGCTTGCGCTGCTCGTCGTTGGTGATGAGCGAGTGGTGGCGCAGGCCCTTGTCGAGCTCGTTCATGACCATGAACGGGTTGATCGTGCCTTCGCCCGCGTCGTTGACGAGCGCGTTGGAGATCTTGTCCTGCACGTAGCGCGGGCTGATGCCTTCCATGCCCTCGCGCTTGCTCTCCTTGCGCAGCTCCTTGACGGTGTCCTGCGTGTAGCCGGGCAGGACTTTGCCGTCGTAGAGCTTCATCTTCTGGATGAGCGACAGGTTGTGCTTCTTCGGGTCCTCGAGGCGCGTGAGCACCGCCCACATCGCGGCGACCTCGAGGGTGTGCGGCGCGACGTGCTTGCTCTTGATCTTGGCTGCGTTGAAATCCTTCTCGTAGATGCGGATCTCTTCGGTCAGCTTGGTGATGTACGGGATGTCGATTTTGATCGTGCGGTCCCGCAAGGCTTCCATGAACTCGTTGTTCAGGAGCTTCTTGTACTCGGCCTCGTTGGTGTGGCCGATGATGACCTCGTCGATGTCCGTCTGCGCGAACTTCTTCGGCTTGATCTTGTGCTCTTGCGACGCGCCGAGCAGATCGTAGAGGAACGCGACGTCGAGCTTGAGCACCTCGATGAACTCGACGATGCCGCGGTTGGCGATGTTGAACTCGCCGTCGAAGTTGAACGCGCGCGGGTCCGAGTCCGAGCCGTACTCGGCGATCTTGCGGTAATTGATGTCGCCGGTGAGCTCGGTCGAGTCCTGGTTCTTCTCGTCCTTCGGCTGGAACGTGCCGATGCCGACGCGGTCCTTCTCCGAGAGCACGAGGCGGCGCACGCGGATGTGGTTCGCGACCATCTTCGACCAGTCGCCGTCGTATTTCGTGAGGAGCGCCTTGATGATGAAGCGGCTCGCCGGGTCCAAGTCGCCCTCGACGCGGACCTTGTGCTGCTCGTTCGAGAGGCCCAGCTCGCCGATCGCTTTGTCGCGCCACTCCATCGGGATGAGACGCAGCGGCTCCTCGTTCATGGGGCTCGCGAAGCGGTCGGTCTCTTTGCCCGCGAGCTCGGTGCCGGCGAGGTTCACCCAATCGAACGAGTAGAGCGCCCCCTCGGCGCTGCGCGAGTACTTCTCGACGCCGAGCTTCAAAAGACGCGCGATCGTCGACTTGCTGGAGCCGACGGGGCCGTGCAGCAGGATGACGCGCTTCTCGGGGCCGTACCCCTCGCTCGCCGCCTTGAGCACGTGCACGAGGCGCATGAGCGGGATGTCGAGCCCGAAGATGGCGTTGGCGCCGCCGCCGTCCTCGTCCTTGAAGAAGTTGTACCTTACAAGCTTCTTCTTGTTGTCGATGTACTCCTCGGTCCCGTAGGAGATGATCATGTCGTAGATCCGCTGGTACGCGTTGCGCGTCACCTGCGGGCGTTCGCGCACGATCGCCAGGTACTCCTCGAAGGAGCCCTCCCAGTGGAGCTCCTTGTAGAGCTTGTAGTCCTGCATCGCGCCGATCTTCTGGATCATCGAGCTCGCGGCCATTCGTGCTCTCCTCGGTCGTGGAGCGCCGAGCGTATCACGATGGTTTCGGCTGGATAGCGGTCCCTCGCCGGGCGAACATCGCTCGCGCGCATGGCTGCCTCCGACACCACCCCACGAGCAAAAAGCGCGCGCGCGGCGACCGCCGGCAAGCGCCGCGCGCCCGTCGCGTTGGCGCTCGCCCTCCTCTACCTCGTCGTCACGCTCGTGCTCGCGGTCGGCACCGAGCGGCTCGGCGACGCGGAGTCGCACTGGTTTTTCACCGCGCTGATGTTCCTGCCGCGCTGGCCGCTCGCGCTGCCCCTCGCGCTGCTCGTCCCCCTCGCGGCGTTTGGGCGCATGAAGCTCGCGTCGCTCGGCGCGCTCGTCGCTGCCGCGCTCGTGAACGTGTGGTTCCTCGACGTGGGCGCGAGCTTCGGCGGCGCGCCCGCCGTACCGCGCGACGAGCGCCTGCGGATCATGACGTACAACATCGGGGGCGGGAGCTTCGAGCCGGCCGACCTGGTCGCGCTCGTGAAGGAGCTCGACGTCGACGTCGCCGGCTTCGAGGAGTGTCAGCTCGACGAGCACGCGTTCGACGGCACCGGCTACTCGCTTCGCAACGACAACGGCGACTGCCTCCTGTCGCGCCTGCCCGTCGAGAAGGCGGACGTGCGCGATCCGACGGACATCTGGGCCATCAACGGGAGCGGCGCGATCGCGCGCTACGAGATCCTGTGGAAGGGGAGCCCGTTCAGCATGGTCGTCGTGCATCTCGAGACGGTGCGCGAGGGGCTGCAGACGCTGCCGTTCGGCTTCTGGAAGTCGGATTGGACGGGGCCGAAGGATCTCGACGACAACGTGAGGGAGCGCCAGATGGAGTCGCGCGCGGCCTCGGAGTGGGCCAAGCGCGGCGCGCGGCCGGTCATCGTCGTCGGCGATTTCAACATGCCGGCCGAGAGCGCGATTTTTCGGGCGTACTGGTCGGATCTGCACAACGCGCTCTCCGAGAAGGCGCTCGGCCGGCGCGTGACGAAGGCGACGCGGTGGCACGGCATCCGGATCGATCACGTGCTCTTCGGCGAAGGGCTCGCGTGCCTCGGCGCGCGCGTGACGCGGCACCTGGGCATGGATCACCGGCCCGTCGTGGCCGATTTTCGCTACGTCGGGAGGTGACGCGCGCTCGTCCTGCTGCCGCGCTCGGGTTCGCTCGGGTAGACTTGCGCGCATGCAGCCGCTGCTCCTCCCGCTCGCGGAGCGCCTCGGGCGCGCGTCGCTCGTGCGTGCAGGCTTCGTGAGCCGGCGCGTCCAGGCGCCCGGCGGCGAGGTGCACCTCTACGACGCGCCCGGCCAGGGGACGCTCCCCGCGATCGTCTTGCTCCACGGGCTCGGCTCGAGCGCGACGGCGTTCGGGCCGCTGCTCGGCCGGCTGCGCCGCGC
>JAYVXL010000266.1:0-2093 GCA_043785185.1 Myxococcales bacterium | reverse complement strand
GCCGGTCCGGACCCAAAGCAGAACCCGAAGCGGAAAGCCGCCGCCAGCGCCATCGCCGCGTACCTTCAAGCGCACTGACGCGTCGCCCTCCGTAGATCCGCGGGGCGATCCGGGCTAAGTCCGGCGCCCAATGCCCGCCCCGCTCCCCTTCCCCGGCGACCCGCAGCTCACCCCCGCGCTCATCAAGAGCCACAAGCTCACGACCGACGAGTACGCGCGGATCGAGGCCGCGCTCGGGCGCGCGCCGACGTTCACCGAGCTCGGCGTCTACAGCGTAATGTGGAGCGAGCACTGCTCGTACAAGTCGTCGCGCATCCACCTGCGCCGCCTGCCGACCACGGGGCCGCGCGTCATCCAGGGGCCGGGCGAGAACGCGGGCGTCGTCGACATCGGCGACGGCTTCGCGGTGGTCTTCAAGATGGAGTCGCACAACCACCCGAGCTTCATCGAGCCGTACCAGGGCGCGGCGACGGGAATGGGCGGCATCCTCCGCGACGTGTTCACGATGGGCGCGCGCCCCATCGCCGCGCTCAACTCGCTGCGCTTCGGGCGCCCCGACCACCCGCGCACGCCGGAGCTCCTGCGCGGGGTCGTCGCCGGCATCGGCGGCTACGGCAACTGCATCGGCGTGCCGACGGTCGGCGGCGAGGTGCAGTTCGACGCGAGCTACGACGGCAACATCCTCGTCAACGCGTTCACGTGCGGCGTCGCGCGCACCGATCGCATCTTCTACGGACGGGCGACCGGCCTCGGCAATTCCATCCTGTACATCGGCGCCAAGACCGGGCGCGACGGCATCCACGGCGCGACGATGGCCTCGGACGAGTTCGCCGAGGGCGGCCCGTCGCAGCGGCCGACGATGCAGGTCGGCGATCCGTTCATGGGCAAGCTCCTCCTCGAGGCGTGCCTCGAGCTCTTTTCGATGGACGTCCTCGAGGGCATCCAGGACATGGGCGCCGCCGGCCTCACGTCGTCGTCCGTCGAGATGGCCGGCCGCGCGGAGAGCGGCCTCGAGCTCGACCTCGACCTCGTCCCGCGCCGCGCGAAGAAGATGCTCCCGTACGAGATTCTCTTGTCGGAGTCGCAGGAGCGCATGCTGCTCGTCGCGAAGCCCGGCAAGGAGGAGCAGGTCCTCGCCGTGTGCAAGAAGTGGGAGCTCGACGCGGCGGTCATCGGCAAGGTGACCGACACCGGGCGCTGGGTCATCAAAGCGACGCCCGGCTTCGACCCGCTCGAGGACGCGCCCACGGCACGCGACGCGATCGTCGTCGTCGACCTGCCGATCCCGTCGCTCACCGACGACGCGCCCGTCTACGATCGCCCGCGCGCCGCGCCGGTGCCGTCCGCGAACGCCGCGCCGGCCGTGCTCCCCGTGATCACCGACTGGAAGGAGGAGCTGTACGCGATGTGCGGCTCGCCGAACCTCGGCTCGCGCCAGTGGGTGTGGCGTCAGTACGATCACATCGTCCGCGGCGGCACGCTCGCGCGCCCCGGCGGCTCGGACGCGGGCGTCGTGCGCGTACCGTGCGAGAAGGACGGCAAGACCGTCATGAAGACGCTCGCGTTCGCCGCCGACTGCAACGGGCGGCACGTGGCGCTCGCGCCCGCGGAGGGCGCCAAAATGGCGATCGCGGAAGCGTGCCGCAACCTCGTGTGCACCGGCGCCGAACCGATCGGCATCACCGACTGCCTCAACTTCGGCAACCCCGAGCGCCCCGAGGTGATGGAGCAATTCGCGAGCGCGATCGACGGCCTCGCGGCGGCCTGCCTCGCGCTCGAGGTGCCGATCGTCAGCGGCAACGTGAGCCTCTACAACGAGACGCAATACGCGGACGGCCCGCGCGCGATCCTCCCGACGCCGACGGTCGCGGCGGTCGGCCTCCTCGCGCACGAGGACGACCGGCTCTCGCAGTACTGGAAGCGGCCGGGCGACTGCGTCGTCCTGCTCGGCGCCGCCACGAGCCCGCCGCACTACGGGCTCGAGGGGAGCGAGCTCTTCGCGCGGCACGGCAGCGTCCTCGCCGATCCGCCGTGGATCGACCTCGACGCGGAGAAGCGTCTGCAGCGCCTGGTGCTCGAGCTCGCGCGCGCGC
>JAYVXL010000265.1:0-2096 GCA_043785185.1 Myxococcales bacterium | reverse complement strand
CCCGGGTCTCCCAGCCCGGGTTCTGGTCGACGATGGTGTCGCCGACGTACACGTCCTCGATGCCGGCGATCGCGACGAGCTCGCCCGCGCCGGCCTCTTGCGTCGGCGTGCGCTTCAGCCCTTCGAACGTGGAGAGGACCTTGATCGTCCCCTTGATCGTCGCGCCGTCCTTGAGGATGCCGACGGGCTGGTTCGCCTTCACCGTGCCGGAGACGATGCGCCCGACCGCGAGGCGGCCGACGTAGTCGTCGTGGTCGAGGTTGTTGATGAGGATCTGGAGCGGCGCGGTCGGGTCGCCCTTCGGCGGCGGGACCTTGTCGAGGATCATGTCGAAGAGCGGCGAGAGATCCTTTGCCTCGTCCGTCATCTTCAACTTGGCGAGGCCGAGCTTGCCGATGGCGTAGACGAGCGGGAAGTCGATCTGCTCTTCCGCCGCGTCGAGATCGCAGAAAAGGTCGAAGATCTCCGAGTGGACGTCGTCGGGGCGCGCGTCCTGCCGATCGATCTTGTTGATGACGACGATGACCGGGAAGCCGAGCTCGAGGCACTTGCGCAGGACGAAGCGCGTCTGCGGGAGCGGCCCTTCGGCGGCGTCCACCAAGAGGAGCGCGCCGTCGGCCATGAGGAGCGTGCGCTCGACCTCGCCGCCGAAATCGGCGTGGCCGGGGGTGTCGACGACGTTGATCTTCGTGCCCTTCCAGCGGACCGACGTGTTCTTCGCGAGGATCGTGATGCCGCGCTCGCGCTCGAGATCGTTGGAGTCCATGACGCGATCGACCATCAGCTCGTTCTCGCGGAACGTGCCGGCCTGGCGGAGCATGTGATCGACCAGGGTGGTCTTGCCGTGGTCGACGTGAGCCACGATCGCGATGTTTCGAAGAGGCAAAGTAGCCATAATTGTCGTAATTTCTCGGTATTTTCGCTGAGGGTGCGCGCGTTCTTTAGCGCCTGGGGCGCCCACAGGCAAGCGCGGTGACGCGATGCGGGCGCGCGCGATGGCCACGCGCGGTCCGAATGTGACGCGCGCGTGAAGTCGCTCAGGCCTTGTCGAGGCCGAGGCGCGCGCGCGCTTCGGCGTACGCGTCCGTGACGCTGAAGGCGATGAGGTCCTTCGCCTCGCTCGTGCGCGTGGCCCACGTCGCGCGGTCCGCCGCGGCGCCGGGCGCGCCGTCCTTGCTGCCGAGGCTCCACGCGATGCCGTCGAACGCGGCGGACGGATCGCCCACGGAGAGCAGCGCGACGTGGTTGGCCCACGCGATCGTCGCCGCCCCGAGCGCCGCGCCGTGCGTGCCGACCGAGCCGGCGACCTCGAGCGCGATGACGCCGACGTCCGGCGGCAGCTGCCGCGGCAGGCCGGCCTTGAGGCGCCGCGACGCGTCCGCGAGGGCCGCGGCGTTGAAGCCGTCGGGCCGCCACTGCGGGTTGAAGAGCTGGAGCCAGGCCGCCATGAGCACGCCCATGTCCGCCGCGGGCGTCCGCACGATCGCCGACGCGTGCGCTTGCACCAGCTTGATCGCGCGCGTGAGGAGGAAGACGCGGGCGGGCTCGCTCTTCACCGAGAGCAGCCCCTCGCCGAGCACGATCATCGGCGGGCTCGAGGCGACGGGGACGCAGCTCATGCCGAGCTTCGGCGAGACGAGCACCTGGACGGGGCCGACGCCCATCTGGTGGGAGAGCTGCGCGATGAGCTGCCCCAGGGCGCCGGCGCTCGCGGGCAGCTGCGCGGCCTGGAGCGCGCGGAGGTCGAGCGGCGTCGCCGCGTCGATCGCGTCGCCGGTACGCGCGAGGAGCGCGCGGAGGGCGGGCGTGAGCAGCTCCGGCGCGAGGAGGTCGTCGAGGCGCGGATCGCCGGCGCGCGTGTCGCCGCCCTGAACGGGCGTGGGGGAGGGGCGCGCCTCGAAGGCGGCGAGCGTCGCGCCGACGACGCGCGCCGCGTCCTTCCGCGCGCGCAGCTCGTACACGGTCTTCAGCACCTCGAACGCGCTCGTGGCGAAGCGGCCGGCGACGAGCGCGCGCCGCGCGTCGGTGGCCGCGCGATCGAGCAGGATGTTCACCGCCGGCATCTGCTTGTGCTTCGTGTAAAACTCGGCGAGCGC
>JAYVXL010000264.1:0-7056 GCA_043785185.1 Myxococcales bacterium | reverse complement strand
GCGACGAGGCGATCGCCTTCGGGCGCGTCTTTCGCCAGAACACGATCCTCGTCTGCCACAACGGCCGGCCCGAGCTCCTCGTGACCGATCCGACGTGCGACGATCTGGCGCGCTCGATCGTGGGCAACTGGCGCGTGCGCAATTAGAGGGGCCCGAGAGTCAGTCCCCCGCGCCGGCGTCCGGGCCCACCGGCGCCGACGCGTCCATCGCGCACCGGAAGCCGGTCATCACCAGGCGGAACCGCCCCGGGTGGTGGACGCGGTTCGTGCTGCGGAGTCCCGGTCCGTCGTAGTTGTACGCGCCGCCGCGCAGGACGTGCTCGCACTCGGTCGGGATCGGGTTGGAGCCGGTGAAGCCCTGCTTGCCCTCGGCGCGGAGCCGCTCCTGCGCCTTCAGGATCTCCGGGCAGGTGCCGGGCGCGCCTTGGCCCGCGCCGTCGCGCCGGTACGCCAGCGGATCGTACTCGTCCTCGAGCCACTCCCAGACGTTGCCGGCGAGGTCGTCGTGGCCGTACGGGCCCTTGCCGCTCGGGTGGGCGCCCACGTCGTCCGTGCCCTCCGCGCCGTACGCCCGACCGAAGACGGTGCGGTCCGGCGTCGGCGGCGCGTTGCCCCACGGGAAGCGCCGGCCGTCCTCGCCGCGTATGGCGCGCTCGAACTCCGCTTCACGCGGCAGCCGCCGGCCCTTCCAGGCGCAAAACGTCCGCGCGTCGTGCCAGGTGACGCCGTTGACCGGCTGCTCGGGCCGGTTGAAGATCGTGTCCGGCCCCGCGTGCGTCGAGCTGGCGATGTGGAGGTTCGAGGGGCCGCACGCCTTCGCCGCCACGCACGCCGCGTAGGCGGCGTGCGTCACCTCGGTGCGATCGAGCCAGAACGCGGAGAGCGTGACGGCGTGCGCCGGGTGCTCGTCCTCTTCGCCGCCGCGGTCGGCGCCCATCGTGAACGTGCCGCCGGGCACGAAGAGCATTCCGTCGGGCGCTGCCCCCACTGTCGCGGCGTGGGGCAGGCTCCCGTCCGGCGCCTCCGCGCCCGCTCCGCCTGCGCGGGCGTCGCGCGGCGCGTCGCCTGCGTCCGTGGGCTCCGCCGCTCTGCCCGCGGCGTCCTCCGGCGCGCTCGCCGCGCTCGCTGCGGGCGTGTGCGCCGTCGACGCCGTCGATGTTGGGCTGCTCGCCGACGGACACCCACTCGTCACGAGCACGGTCGCGAAGACGGCCAACACACGCGCGCGTGAAGCGCTGCGTCGCGTGCACTCTATCCGTGTGACGCGCGCCGGGCGCGCCCTCGATCGGGTTCCCAATCCACCGCCTCCGTGTGCTAGTCACACTAACGACAACGTGGGATCCCGTCGCGAACAATCGAGCCGTCCTTGGGCACCGTGAGCGCGGCGCGGCTCTCCATCCTCGTCGTCGACGACGACCGGCTCGTCCGTTCCGCGATGGTGCGGACGCTCAAGCGCGTCCCCGACGTGCAGGTGAACGAGTTCTTCGACGGGGCGTCCGCCCTCGGGTCGATCCCCGCGAGCACGTACGACGTCGCCGTCCTCGATCTCAAGATGCCGGACATGGACGGCGTCGAGCTCGCCAGCGCGCTTCGCGCGCTCCTTCCTCAAATCCGCATCGTCTTCGTGTCGGCGGACCCGCACGGCGAGCTGGCCCAACGCGCGCGCGCCCTCGCGCCCGTCGGCCTCCTCGCCAAGCCCTGGTCGCCCGAAGAGCTCGTCAAGCTGCTTCGCGCCTGAGCGCCGGCGCGTCCAAGGAGCATCCAGCGCGTCGAGCGAGCGTCGACCGATCGCGCTCCCCCCGCCCGTCGTGGTATGCGCAGGCGGGCGCATGATTTCGGTCCAGAAGCTCGTGAAGCGCTACGACGGCCACCTCGCCGTCGACGGGGTCTCGTTCGAGGTCGCGCGCGGGGAGATCGTGGGCTTCCTCGGTCCGAACGGCGCCGGCAAGAGCACGACGCTGCGCATCCTCGCCGGCGTCCTCGGCATGACGAGCGGCCACGTGGAGGTCGCGGGCCACGACATCCAGGCCGCGCCGCACGAAGCGAAGAAGCTCCTCGGCTACATGCCCGAGGCCGCACCGCTCTACACCGAGATGCGCGTCGCCGAGTACCTGACGTTCCGCGCCGAGCTGAAGGGCGTGCCCCGCGGCAAGCGCGCGCCCTTCGTCGACGACGCGATGCAAAAGGCGAACGTCGCCGACGTCGCGAGCACGACGATCGGCAAGCTCTCGAAGGGCTACCGCCAGCGCGTGGGCCTGGCCGACGCGCTCGTCGCGCGGCCGCCGCTGCTCATCCTCGACGAGCCGACGGCCGGCCTCGACCCGAACCAGATCCGCGAGGTGCGCCGAGTCATCCGCGATCTCGGCAAGGAGCACACGGTCCTTCTCTCGACGCACATCTTGAGCGAGGTCGAGCACACCTGCGGCAAAGTCGTCGTCATCGCGAAGGGCAAGCTCATCGCGTCGGGGACCCTCGAGGAGATCCAGACCAAGCGCCGGCCGCGCGGCCTGTCGGTCGACGTCTACGGCGACGCTGCGCGCGCCCGCGTCTTGGTCGGCGGCGTGGACGGCGCGACGAAGGTGAAGGCCGAGGCGCACGGCGACGTGTCGCGCGTGACGTGCACGTGGGCCAAAGGCCTCGCCCTGGACGCGATCGCGACCGCGACCGAGCGCGTCGTCGCGGCGCTCGTGCACGACAAACTCGGCGTCCGCGCCGTTCACCCGATCGGCAGCTCGCTCGAGGAGGCCTTCGCCGAGCTCACGCGCGACGCGGCGACGCCCGAAGGCAGCGACGACGGCGACGGCCTGCGAGAGGAGGCGCCGTGAGAGGGTTCTGGCCGATCTACAAGCGCGAGCTCTTCGCGTTCTTCGTGACACCCCTCGCCTGGGTGCTCATCACCGTCTTTTTGCTCGTTCAAGGCATGCACTTCTTCCTGCTCGTCGATCACTTCGCGAGCCAGGCGCAGGTGACGAGCGATCAGACCCCGCTGCAGGCGTTCTTCGGCAACACCGCGCTCCTCTACCTCGTGATTTTTCTGCTCGTCCCGCCGATCACGATGCGCCTGTTCGCCGAGGAGCGGCGCAGCGGCACGATCGAGTCGCTCCTCACTACGCCGGTCTCGACGGCCGCCGTCGTGCTGGCCAAGTACCTCTCGGCCTTGACGACGTACCTCGCGATGTGGGCGCCGACGCTGCTCTACCTCGTCATCCTGCAGCGCACGGGCACGCTCGACTGGCGCGCGGCGATGGCGAGCTACCTCGGCGTCGCGCTCGTCGGCGCGGGGTATTTGTCGCTGGGCCTCCTCATGAGCGCGCTCACCAAGAGCCAGTTTCTCGCGCTCGTGATGACGGCGCTCGTCGTGCTCGTGCTCTTCATCCTCGGCGTCGGCGAGTTCGTCGCCCGCGACGGCACGCTGATGCACGCCGTCTGCCAGCACGTGTCGATCTGGGCGCACATGACCGACTTCGCGAACGGCGTCGTCGACTCGCGGCGGCTCGTCTTTTACGGGACGCTGGTGGTCCTGCCGCTCTTCCTCACCACGCGCGTCGTCGACTCGTGGAGGTGGGGATGAAGAAGAAGCTCCTCGGGCTGGATGCCGAGCAGGCGACCGCGCTCGTCGGCGTCGTGGCGGCGTTCGTCGTGGCGATGCTCGTCAACGTCGTCGCCGCGCGCCGCTACACGCGTTGGGACTGGACGAGCGCGCAACGCTACACGCTCTCGGCGGCGACGAAGACGACGCTGCACGAGCTGAACGAGCCGCTCGATTTGTGGGTGCTCATGGGCGGCGCGGACCCGCTCGAGCAGAGCGTCAAGCAGCTGCTCGTGTCGTACGCGGCAGAGACGAGCCAGCTCAAAGTCCACTACGTCGACCCCGACCGCGACACCGCGGAGCTCGAAGACGTCCGCAAGCGCTTCAACATCCAGGCGGGGGTGACGCAGGACGGGCACGTCGCCACCGACGCGATCATGGTCGTCGCCAAGGGGGACAAGCACTGGTTCCTCGGCGCGAGCGACATGGTGGAGGTGACGAGCGCCGAGGACACGCGCGCGCGCCCGCGCGAGGAGCAAGCGATCACCGGCGCCATCCGCAACGTGTCGCGCGACGGCGAGCGGCCGCGCCTGTGCTTCACCACCGGGCACGGCGAGCTCGCGCTCGGCGAGGGCGGGCCGCGGGGCCTGTCGTTCCTCTCGGACATCCTGTCGAAGGACAACTACGAGCCGGGCACGGTCGACACGACCGACCCGAACGCGCACGAGCCGTTCAAGGGCTGCGCGGTGGTCGTCGTCGCGGGGCCGCGCGCGGACTTCTCGAAGGAGGAGGAGGCGCGCCTGCGCACGTACCTCCTCGAGGGGGGCAGCCTGCTCGCGGCGCTCTCGCCGATCAACGGCACGTCGGACGCGGGGATGGTGCCGCCCGGGCTCGCCGACGCGCTCGCGCCGTTCGGCATCGGGCTGGACGAGGACCTCGTCTTCGAGATGGAGCCGTCGCTCGTCTTGCCGAGCTCGCGCAACATCCGCTTCTACGTCACCGCCAAGCCTCACCCGGTGACCGCCGGCCTCGTGCGCTCCGACGAGGTGCACGACCCGCCGCGGGTGTCGGTTCACTTCACGCGCTCGCTCAAGCACGTCGCGCCGCCGGGCTCGGTGCAGGCCGCCGAGCTCCTCGCGACGAGCGAGCGCGCGTTCGCGGTCACGAGCGTCGCCGGCGCGGCCGACTGGAAGGACGTGCCCACGCCGAAGGACGGCGATCCGAAGGGCTCGCTGGTCGTCGCGATGGCGAGCGAACGTCCGAAGACCAACAAAGACGCGCCGCACGGGCCGCGCGTCGTCGTGATCGGCACCGGCAGCGTGCTGGTGCGCCAAAACTGGGACGAGCCGATGCCGCTGCGGGGCTCGGTCTTCCTCGTGGAGAGCGCGATCTCTTGGCTCGCGGCGAAGCCCGAGATCCTCGACGTGCCGGCCAAACCGGAGCTGAGCGCCGGCATCCGCATCGACGAGGCGTCGCGGAGCGAGGTGCGGCGCTACGTGCTCGTGTTCATGCCGCTCGCCGCCGCGCTCCTCGGCCTCGCCGTCGCGCTGCGGCGGCGCTCCACCGAGGGCGGGCCGCGCCGCAAGAAGCGCGCGTGAGCTGGCGCAAGCACGCGACGAGCCTCGCGCTCGTGCTCGCGGCGTGCGGGCTCGGCGCGTACGCCTGGATGGACCGCGGGAGCGTGAGCGTCGGCGAGCGCGGGCGGCGCGAGCGCAACGTCTTCGTGGCGTGGCGGCGCGAGGACCTCACGCGCATTTCGCTGGCGCACGGTCAGGACGAGGTCGTCCTCGTGCGCGACAAGGCGGGCGACGGCATGTGGCGCATGACGGCGCCGCGCGACGGCGAGGTCGACGCGGCGCTCGTCGATCGCTTCCTGGGGACGCTCGAGTTCGCGACCGTCGTGCGCAAAGCGCTCGGGCAGCAAGCCGGGTTCGATACGCCGCGCGCGCGCGGGACGATCGAGATGGGCGCGGTGCGCTATGAGTTCGCGCTCGGCGCCGCGGCGCCGCAGCCGGAGGGAGCCGCGTATCTGAGGATGAAGGGCGAGGAGCCGATCGTCGTCGGCAAGGAGCTCGCCCTTGGGCTCATGCAGGGCGTCGACGCGTTCCGGACGCGCACGCTCGTGCCGTACCTCTCGCTCGACCTCGCCCGCCTCGAGGTGCACGGCCGGCTCTCCGGCTTCACGCTCGAGCGCGCGGGGACGAGCCGCGCCTTCGTCCTCCCGGAGCGCGGTCTCCGCGCGTCACGCGAGCGGCTCGACAAGGTGTGGCGCGCGTTCGCGGACATGCGCGCGGAGAGCTTCGTCCCCGATGCCGAGGCGGAGAAGGCCGTCGCCGACCCGGAGCTCCGCATTACCATGACGCCGAAGGACGGGCGGCCGAAGGGGCAGCTCCTCGTGGGCGGGCCGTGCCCGGGGCAGCCGAACGCCGTCGTCGTCGTGCAGCGCGCGCCGGTGAAGACGGCGGGGTGCGCGCCGAAGAGCGTCCTCGAGGGGCTCGGCGTGGGGGAGGGGTGGCTGCTCGATACGCGCCTGTTCGCGCTTCACGAGGACGAGATCGAGGAGGCGCGCCTCGAGGCGCTCCCGGGCGGCGCGGTGCTCGACGTCGCGCGCAAGGGGCACGGCTTCCGCGAGCTCTCGCCGGGACAGCGCGATCTCGGCGAGCCGGAGTCCGACGCCGCGCTCCTCCTCGTGAGGGCGCTCGCGCAGGTCGAGGGTGAGGTCGTCGGCCGGGACGACGCGCGCGCGCTCCTCCATGGCGTGCGCGCGCGGGTGACCCTGACGCACGCCGAGGCCGGCGAAGAGGAGCAGGTCGAGCTCGGCGCGGAGGCCGAGGACGGCGGCGCGTTCGTGCGGCGCAAGGCCGACGGCGCGGTCCTCCGGGTGTCGCCGCAGACGGCGCGCAAGCTGGCGCCGCACAAGGTCGCGCTGCGCCCGCGCGCGCTCTTCGCCGAGCCGCTCGCCGGGAGGCCCGTCGCGACGATCGACACGCGCTGCGACGGCGTCGTCCAGCACGTCACGCGCAGAGGCGACGCGTTCCTCCTCGAGGTCGACGGCGCCGCGCTCGAGCCCGACCCGCCGACGATCCTCCAGGCCATCGACGCCCTCTCGCGCGCGCGCGCCGACGCGTGGGTGGCCGACGCAGACGACGGCACGTTCGGCCTCGGCACCGCGGCCGCGCCGACGTGCGCGTTCCACGTGACCTTTGCCGGCGACGCGGGGCCCGAGGCCGCCGGCGTCGCGTTCGGCGCGGAGCTCCCGGACGGCAGCGGCGCGGTGTACGCGCGCCTCGACGGCGACCGGGCGGTGCTCGTCGCGCCCGCGGGCCTGCGCGCCCAGCTCGTCACGCCGTTTCTCGACCGCCATCGCCTCGTCGTCGATCCGTTCGCGCTCTTGCGCATCGAGATCGCCGCGAAGGGCACGCGGCGCGCGTTCGACCCGCGCGCGCCGGACGACGGCGGCGTCTTGCTCGGCGACGTCGCGGCGGGCATCGTCACCGAGACGGTCCACCTCGGGCCTGCGCGCCCGGG
>JAYVXL010000263.1:0-2097 GCA_043785185.1 Myxococcales bacterium | reverse complement strand
CGCGGCGGGGCTCGTCCTGCGGGCGCTCGACGCGGAGCGCGAGCACGTCGTCACGCGCGAGCGCGCCGAGAAGGCTCGCCGCGGGTCCTCTTGAGGCGCCACGCCGCTCGATCGGCGCGCCACCCCTCATGGTGCAGGCCGCGCGGGCGGTCGGCGATGCCGTCCGCGGGCAGGCCGAGGCGCGCGCGCAGATCGCCGACCGTGCCGGTCATCAACGCCTCGTACGTCCCGCCGTCGGCGAAGAGCGAGCGCGCGCGGAACGTGCGGCGGAACGCGCGCAGGGTCCGAAGCGGCGCGATGAGCATTCCGGTCATGACGCCGAGGGTCACGAGGCTGCGAACGTAGAGGCCGAGCCCGTCGAGGCCCGCGCGCGCCTCGAACGCGCTCACTTCGCCCTCGCCGGTCAGGTCGGTGCCGAAGCCGGTCGCCACGTGGTGCAGATCGTGGAGCATGATCGCCCTCGCGTGCTCGGGCGTGTTGGGGACCGAGAAGGTGACGCCGAGGAAGAACGCCTTGGTGCGCGGGGCGTCGTACTCCTCCAGCGTGAAGCCGTTCTCGCGGAGGTAGGCGTCTCGCGCGTCCACGACGCGCATCGGGGCGGGGAAGGGCTCGCGCGCGTTCATGCCCAGGTCATAGGGACGAGCCGCGCGCCGGCAAGCCCGACGGGCGCCCGCAGGCCGTGGTAGATTCACGCCGGAGGCTTACGTGCGAATCGCCATCTTCTCGTCCGTCTTCGGCGTCGCCGCCGCCCTCGCGTTCGCCGCCTGCAGCAGCAGTAGCGGCGGAGGTGGCGCGGCCGACGCATCGGTCGACGACGCGACCGCCGACGCGCCGCGCGACACGGGCCCCGATCGGGTCATCGCGGACGCGGGGCAAGACGCCCGCGAGGCCGCGCCGGGCGTCGGCGTCGTCGCGTGCGGCGCGAGCGATTGCACGCTCCCCTCCCAGGTCTGCTGCCCGCGCGTCGGCGACGGCGGCGCGTGCTTCCCCAAAGACGCCGCGCCGTGCGATCAGCCGCTCGCGTGCGACCAGCCCGGCGACTGCGCGAGCGGCACGACCTGCTGCTACGCGTTCACCACGGCGTGCGGCGACGTCGGCTCCTCCTGCCAGCCGTCATGCGGCGCGGCCGAGGTCGGCGCGTGCCAGGGCCTGCCCGACTGCCAGGTCTGCGTCGCGCTCACCTGCGCGGGGCTCCCGCTGAAGACGTGCGGGACCGACGGCGTCTGCTGCCGGTGACGTGATCGGGGGCCCGAGCCCGCCGGGATTGCAGATCATGGCGCCCTCCCGTCAGCCTCGTCGGACGCGCGTTCGGCCCGCCGGCCTGGCGCTCGTCACGCTCGTCGCGCTCGTCTTCGCGTGCCAGGCGCCGCCCCCGCCAGAGATCGCGGGCGCCGCGCGGCGCGCTCCCTCTCCTCCGCCCGTCGCCCCGGGTGCGCCGCTGGACGCCGCGCCCGCGCCCGCGGACGCCGCCGCGCCCGCGCCCGCTGCCCCCGCGATGGACGCGTCGCCGCGCGCGTCTTCGGCGGAGCTGCACAAGGAGACGACCGACGAGCTCCTCGCGCTCTTCACCGTGCGCGAATCGCCGGTGACGTCGCGCTCCCTTGCGCTCCTCCGCGCGGTGTTCGGTCCGGACGGCCCGTCGCGAATGAACCAAGGAAACAAGGCCCTCGCGCGCCACACCAAGAGCCGCGAAGAGTGCATGGCGGGGCTCGAGGGCGCCCTGCTGCAGACGCCGGAGCAACGCGCGACGTGCGGCGCCGAGAACATGGTGCCGGTCTGGACGAAGGGGCGCGCGCCGGCCTATTGCATCGACATCTTCGAGTTTCCGAACCGCGCCTGCGAGCTGCCGATCGTGTGGGCGTCGCCTTCGGCCGCCAACAACGTATGCAAGCTACAAGGAAAGCGCCTGTGCACGCAGCCGGAGTGGCAGCTCGCGTGCCGCGCCGATCCCGACGGCGGCAAGGACCGCAAGTACGCCTACGGCGACGCCCTCGACCTGGACATCTGCAACACGCGCAGCCCGCACCGTCAGCGCTGCGACGCGACGTCCGCGCGCGCGGCCTGGGCCACGTGCGGCACGGACACCGAGCCCTCCGG